>CAYZVB010000007.1:0-1885 GCA_964481315.1 uncultured Granulosicoccaceae bacterium | reverse complement strand
GAGTCGATCAATACCAGCTCACCGTCTTTCAGTTCGGCATCGTTTTCGGTGTAATGCAAAATACAGCCGTTGGCCCCGCCACCAACAATAGGCTCGAACGAGTGTTGCGCTCCGGCAGAACGGTAAGCGCCAATCAGTTCGGCTTCGAGCTGATATTCCATGCAACCGGGCTCGCATCGTTTCATCGCCGCAGTATGTCCTGCCGCACTAAGTTTTGCCGCTTTGCGCAACAGTGTCAGTTCGGCACGGCTTTTATACAGACGCATATCGTGCAGATGGAAATCGAGCGATACAAATTCACTCGGCACGCTGACCCCCGAGCCCGACTTGGCCTTTAGCTGGTTAATCCAGCCGATAATACGGTTGTCGAACAACGTCTCGCGACCCATTGAATAAAACACCCGCTCGCGCCCTTCCAGCAGGCCCGGCAGAATGTCGTCGATGTCGTCAATTGGAAACGCATCATCGGCATCGAGCACCTCCGGCGCCTGATCCACACCAAGACGACGGCCGTTCCAGGTTTCCATGAGTTCGTCGCGCTCGCGACAGAAAATAATATATTCAGCCGCCTTGCGACCGGAGATAAGTACCGCTACCGACTCCGGCTCGTTGAATCCTGTCAGGTAGTAAAAGTCGCTATCCTGCCGGTAGGTAAAGTTGGTGTCGCGGCTGCGCGATTTCACCGGTGCGGCAGGGATAATGGCAATGGAATCTTTGCCAATAGCGCGCATCAGGTGTTTGCGACGACGGGCTCGCTCGCGGCGGATGGTGGCTGAATCCTGCATTGGAATCCGTTAGGTTTATCGTTGGGTTGGTTAGTGAATGGTCGGTTTGGGTGCCGGTGCCGGCGGACGTAACTCTTCGTTAAGCAGCAACACGCCCATACGCAGATACTCTTCAATTTCGACCAGCGACTGCTCGGTGCTTTCGTCGTTGTCGGCCTCGGGTTTCACACACGCTTCGGCAATAAACTGAACGTCCTGAATAAATTCTCTGACGTCTTCGTTGCCGAGCATTTCTTCCTGCAACCCGCCCATCGACAGGCCCAGACTAAAACCGCTGCACCAGTCAGACAACGCCAGCATGCGGTCATCGATGGCGCTTTCCTGCTCCGGCAACAGCAGCGAAAAATCAAAGGTTTCGTGATTGATTTCAGCCAGCGTACCCTGGTGTACGTCGTGTAATATTTTCAGCGCATCTGCTGAAATATCAACCGACTCGTCGCGCGATGTAAACAGGTGACGAACCCAGCCCTGCATATCGGTAGAGCCGGAGGTGCAGAGAATGCCGCAAAGCACACCGTGGCATTCCGCCGCGCGCACCAGGGATCCGCCTGAAGACAGTGCGTCGTTGACAGTTGAAAAATCAGGCAGCGCCATCGTAATTTGCCTTTGCTGTTGAAGGTACAGGTGAACGTACGGGAAAATATCTGGACATTTAGCTTTTCGGCCTCATACTTTCGCCGAGTTTACCGTTATCGATACTGAAGGTTAACTATTGTTCATGATACCGTGTAAGCTCTGCATTACCATGGAGGGTGCCGGTGCAACCCGATTCCTGAGGCAAACCAGGGCTAATGCGTAACGATAATCCAACAATGGATGAAGATCCGAAACATTTGCGTGAGCAACTCTCGGCTTTTGAAAATAAGCTGACAGAACTGATCGACATGGCTGACCGGCTAAAAGTTGAAAACGAATCATTACGCGCGCAGCAACTCAACCTGGTAGAAGAACGTTCCAGACTCATTGAAAAAAATGAACTGGCACGCACCCGGGTTGAAGCGATCGTCACCCGCCTGAAATCTTTGGAAACAGCCTGATGCCTGCCGATAAAGTCTCCGTTAAAGTTTATATTATGAACAAGGAGTATCAGATTCAATGCG
>CAYZVB010000006.1:7095-38547 GCA_964481315.1 uncultured Granulosicoccaceae bacterium | reverse complement strand
AGTGCGGCAACCAGGTTTTCCTGCACCGGGTAGCGAACGTCCCTGATTTCCTGCAGCAGGTCGGCGTTGTCTTTGGATTCGCTGAGCAGTACAACCAGAAACAGAATAAAGCCGACGGTGCCGACCACGGCGATAGAGAGAATGCGCCAGCGCAGGGTATAGTGAGCCTTACGATGATCACTCGCTGGCTGGTACTGGTACATCACATCTTGTTTGGACATGAGTGATCTCTGGGGGCAGTGGGCACAGCACACCGCGCGGGCGGATTTTCCGCAGCTAAAGTGGGAGAATCGGCCGGAATCTGTCGGGCTTTATGCTGGCATTTGGCAGAGAATGCGCAAAACCAGCGTTCTGGCTGGTCGCCGCCACCATGTTTCATTCTGGTTTACAATTGAGCCGTGATTTGCCGGTTTTCGGGGCTTTTCGCAAACCTTCATTATTATGAGGAATAAAAATGTCGATCAAATCGATTCTGGTGCCGTTGAACGAGGGCGAGCGCGGATTTAATGCGCTGGAAACCGCCTTCATTGTCGCCGGGCGGTTTGGCGGTCATGTTAATGCGGTTCATGTGCGCCGCGACAGTTCAGCGGCAGAGCCGTACCTGTTTGGCAGTTTGACCGGCGCGCTGAAGGAAACCGTGGTGAAGGAGGCGGCAATGGCTTCCGAGCGCGATTCCGCGCAAATCGAAACCCGCTTTCGTGCCGCCTGCGATACCGCCGGGGCGACAGTGGTGCCGGCCGGCAGTGCGCTGCCTGCTGACGGCGCCGGTGTGACTGCGAGCTTTGAGTCGATGCCGGGTCGCAAAGTGGATGTGCTGATCGACTGCGCGCGGCTCAACGATGTAACAGCGATCACAGCGCCCGAACTTGGTGAGAATACCGTCCGTCAGACGCCGGTAGGCGAAACACTGGAGTCGATTATGCTGGGTTCCGGGCGCCCGGTGCTGGTAGTTCCGCGCGAGTGGCAGGCAAAAAAGTGTGAGCATGCAGTGATCGGCTGGAACGACAGTGTGCAGTCTTCGCGCGCTGTCGCCATGACCGTCCCGTGGCTGACCCGCATGCAGTCGGTGACTGCAGTGGTGGCGCGGGAACGTCTGGAGTCGGCAGAGCTGTTGAAGCGCTACCTTGCCACGCACCAGACAGAGATGGAGGTGGTGCTGCTTAATCGCGGACAAAAAACTGCCGGTGAGGCACTGCTTGAAAGATGTGCAGAGCGTCGCGCCGATTTTCTGGTGGTGGGTGGATACAGCCGCGCACGGCCGAGGCAGCTATTGTTTGGCGGCGTTACCCGCCATTTGCTGAAAAATACTGACATTGTGACAGTGATGGTGCACTGATCATCGTTTGCCGGTTCCGCAGATTTGCAAATAGCCGCTAAACTCATCTTTTTCTAATTCCCAAGAGGGCAGGCCATGGCTGTGGTCACACGAGAGGTCGAATACACCCACCGCGACAGTGTCTTTGAAGGCGTACTGGCGGTTGATAATGCCAGCCAGACAAAGCGACCTGTGGTGCTGGTTTCGCATGCGTGGGGCGGGCGCGACGACTTTGCTATACAAAAAGCACGTGACCTGGCCAAACTTGGCTACGCGGCATTTGCGCTGGATTTATACGGCAAGGGGGTGCTCGGCGGCAGCAAAGAAGAAAACCGCGAGCTGATGGCGCCTCTGCTGGAAGACCGCACTATGCTGCAGGCGCGCATGCAGGCAGCTGTCGATATAGCCGTGGCTCAGCCCGAGTCCGATCCCACCCGTGTAGGTGCCATTGGTTATTGTTTTGGTGGCCTGTGCGTGCTCGACCTGGCCAGAACCGGTGCCGCAGTAAATGCCGTGGTGAGTTTTCACGGATTGTTTGCAGCACCCGGCAATACCGTTGGCAGGAAAATAAAATCACGTGTGCTGGTGCTGCATGGTTACGACGATCCGATGGCAACACCGGATGCTATGGTTGAGCTTGCGACAGAACTGACCGAGGCAGAAGCAGACTGGCAGATCCATGCCTATGGTCGCACACTGCATGCGTTTACCAACCCTGCCGCTGCCGATCCTGAATTCGGTACGGTTTACGACGCCGCTGCAGATAAGCGTTCGTGGCGCAGCATGACAGACTTTCTGGCCGACTCTTTCGAATAAGACTTTGCGGTAATGCTATTGCGTTAATGCCGCACGCTAAAGTCGTTCTTTCCACTGACATCTGTGCCGCGCATTAAATACAACGTGCGCTCGGCAAGGCTGAGTTTTGTGTCTTTCTGGCCGAAGTCTCTTGCAAATTCTCTATTATAAACGGAGGTGGTTGGCATAAACCGCAGTGTCATACCGCGCCGTGAGTTGGGTGACTGATTGGCACCCGAACCGTGCACCAGATAAACATCGTGCAGTGATACCTGCCCGGGCTCGAGCGTGATGTCTTGAGCTTCGGTGTTATCGAAACTGTTGCTGTCGAGCTCCTGATTCAGCGTTACGTTGTTGCTGTTGTTGGTGTGATGCTGCAATAGTCTGCGACTTTTATGTGAGCCTGGAATTACCTGCAGGCATCCGTTTTCTGTGGTGGCGTGATCGAGCGCAATCCAAACTGTACAGGTAGCGAGCGGTTTAATGGGCCAGTATTCACCATCCTGATGCCACGGTGTTTCGTGGCCGTTGTTTGCGGGCTTTGCAAAAAAACTGCTGTTCCACAGGGCGATGTTGTCACCGATAAGCTGGCATACCATGTCGAGAATCTGTGGCTGTTGAGCGGCTTTGAGAAAGCCGGTGTCATACGCAAGTAGCGCTGAGCAGTACTGCGAGAACTGCGGGTGTTTTTCAAGCAGCAGTGTATGGCGCTGCCTCAGCCATTCGACCAGCTCGGTTGGTAGCCTGAAGTCGGGTGTGACATAACCATCGCGGTGATAGGCGTTTATTTCTGCTTCACTTAGCATGAGTACTCCCATAGTTGTTAACGGGTACTGCGCAGCTCTGTGTGCAAAGTGTATAAAAAAAGCCCGCTTGTGCGGGCTTTTTTATTGTCGTTACCGGTCGCTGCCGACCGGTGCTGAAGCAGACGGTTTACTGCACAATGCAGGAGCGGTTGTTTTCCCAGCCCCAGCCGTCGCCGTCTGAGTCACTGGCGGCAGATGCACAGGTTGGTGTGTTGCTGTTGTTGCCGCTGTTTGCGCCAGCCACTGCATCCATCGCTGCTGATCCGTTGATAACGCAGGTTTGGTTGTTTTCCCAGCCCCAGCCGTCACCGTCTTCATCTGATAGCAGGCTTACACAAACCGGAATACCGTTAACGTCGCTACCGGTTGCGGCGCTGGCAGTGTTGGTAGAACTGCCGGTGTCTGCAATGCAGGTCATGCCGTTTTCCCAGCCGTAGCCGTCACCGTCAGGATCAGAGCTATTTGATGCGCACGTTCCGTGCTGCGGTGCAGTAACGGCAACCGGAACAGGGTCCGGATCTGCAGCGGGCGCCGGGTCTGCGGCAGGCGCCGGGTCTGCAGCAGGTGCAGGATCTGCTGCGGGCGCAGGATCAGCGGCAGGTGCAGGGTCGGCAGCTGCGACGGGGGCAGGGGTTGGATCCGGAGTTGGGTCCGGAGCCGGTGTCGGGGTGTTGTTGCTGGTGGTGTTGCCGGTAGCACTTTGGTTACAGGACACCGCGTCATTGTTGTTTGGAGCGCACTGCAGGCCGGATATGTTTTCTTTGATCAGCATGAACTGATCGAATTCAAAGCCGTCTTCGCGGGCGGTAAATCTGATGGTGTTAGCGCCTGCGAATGGTACGTTCAGTGTAATTGCGCGTGTTACGCCGCAGTGATTGCTGTTGGTGCGCTGCGCGCTTGACCAGGTCCAGTTGTTTTTACCGCTGCACCACTGAATGCGCTCGCCGCTGGCCGGGTTGGTGCCGTTAATGCCAACGTGAATGCCGTTGTCTTCGGTACCGGTGGAATAGGCTTTGACCCAGACCGTGTAGCGACCGGCCTCGGGGAGGTTGACGTTATATTCAATGGCCGGTCCCTGACCACCCTGCGGCCAGAAATTGGTGCCGGTGCGCAGTTGGTCGGAGTGAGTAACGCGGGTGTCGGGCAGCAATTCAAGGTACGAACGGCCGCTGGCACTGCCTGCGTGCGACGGATCGGGGTCGGGCTTTACATTTGGAGTGCTGTTGTTGGTGAATACCCGCCACAGCGAATTCTTCGAGGTGTAGTTTTCTGCTTCAACCTGCACTGCAACGTAGTCTGCCGCAAGCGTTGCCTGCGACAGGACAGCACACGAAAGTGCCGCGATAAGGTTCAGTTTCTTCATTTTCCGCCTGTTTATCTCGTATTTGATGACCGGGCAACCAGTGGGTGACGTGTTTCACAGGGCGGCGTATTTTGCGAGGTACGTCGCTCTGTGGTCTCGAAAGGCGTCACATATTGCCTAGGGTCAAAGCAGGCGGGTGTGTGTCAATTCACAAAAAAAATCTGACTTCAGTTGAAGTTTCTATCCGGTAATAAAGGTTAATGGATAACCGGCGGATTCGCTCAGCCGCCCAGCCAGTCGCGCGATTGCAGGTAGTAGTCGTACAGTTCCGCCTCGTCCGAGCCTGGCTCCGGAGACCAGTTGTACTGCCATCGCACCATTGGCGGCAGCGACATCAGGATGGACTCGGTGCGCCCGCCTGATTGCAGGCCGAACAGCGTGCCGCGATCGAATACCAGATTAAACTCGACATAGCGCCCGCGCCGATACAGTTGAAACTGCCGGTGCCGGTCGCTGTACGGGGTGTCTTTGCGCTGCTCGATAATCGGCATATAGGCCGGTAGAAAAGCATCGCCAACGCTTTGCATAAACCGAAAGCTGTGGTCAAAGTTCTGTTCTTTGTAGTCGTCGAAAAATATGCCGCCGACCCCACGGGGTTCGTTGCGATGCTTCAGATAGAAGTAGTCATCGCACCAGGTTTTAAACTTACTGTAGTGATCATCACCGAAAGGGTCACAGGCATCTTTGGCGGTTTTATGCCAGTGAATACAGTCTTCTTTGTTGCCGTAGTAGGGTGTTAAGTCAAAGCCGCCGCCAAACCACCATACCGGCTCTGCGTCTTCTTTTTCGGCAACAAAAAAACGTACGTTGCAGTGCGTGGTTGGAGCAAACGGGTTATGCGGATGAAACACCAGTGACACACCCATTGCCTGAAAGCTGCGACCGGCGATGTCTTCACGTCCGGCACTGGCTGAAGCGGGTAATGCGCTGCCGAAGACATGTGAGAAATTAACACCGGCCTGTTCGAACACTTCACCGTTACTGAATACACGGCTTCTGCCCCCGCCCCCGGCTTCGCGCTGCCAGCTGTCTTCAGTCAGAGTGGCCGCACCATCAAGTTGTTGAATGGCGTCTGATATCCGGTCCTGCAGGCCGGTTAGGTAGTCGCTTACCGAATTTATATTAATAGTGTTTTGCATACAGGCATTATCGTAACTGTTTTCCGGAAACACCATCGAATATTGGTGTGGGGCCCGACAGATCGCCGATTGGCAGATCGACAAGATAGCCTAGGTTGTTAAACGTTGCGGCGACTTGATCTGCGTCAACACACGGTGGCTGGCCGCTAAGGTTTGCCGATGTGGAAATCAGTGCATGTCCGCACGCTTCACACAGTTTTGCTGCGGCACGGTGTGCAGTGACGCGTGCGGCAATGGTGCTGCGCCCGCCTGTTACAAGCGCCGGAACAGTTTCAGCTGCAGGTAGTATCCAGGTGACCGGCCCCGGCCAGCTTGCGTCTAACTGTTGTTCTATCGCGTCGCTCACCGTTGCCGTAAACGGTGCGAGTTGCTGACGACTTGCAGCGATAATAATCAGCCCTTTTTCGCTGGCGCGGCCTTTGAGGTCAATGAGCTTTGCAACTGCCTGTTCGTTGTTCGGGTTGCAGCCGAGACCAAATACCCCTTCGGTCGGGTAGGCGATAACCTCACCTGCGGCGATCGCGAGGGCTGCTGCAGAAAGACTGGTTCCACGTTGGTTGTGCATGGGGTTAAGGATATTACTGCAGTGCAGAAGCATGCAATGCTTCTGCACTGTTTTTACCGCTTAATGCCGCCCAACAGAACCCTGCTGTGCAACTGTTTAGTTGGTTTCGGCTTTTACCGGTTCGGCACCGGGGTTCTGATCGGTACTTTTGGCAGTCGCTTTTTTCTTTGCGGTGGCTTTTTTCTTTGCCGTTGTTTTCTTTTTTGAAGCCGCTTTCTTTTTTGAAGCCGCTTTCTTTTTAGAGGTCGACTTCTTTGCGGTTGTCTTTTTAGCAGTGGCCTTCTTTTTGGCTGCTGCTTTCTTTTTACCGCGTCCGCGTCGCTCCGGTGCTTCGTCGATCAGTTTTTTAGCCGTCGCAAAGTCGATTTCCATCGGCTTTTCTTTGAGCTCTTTTGGAAGCTTTGCGTTCTTGCTGCCGTTGGTCAGGTACGCGCCCCAGCGGCCGTTGTGCACCTGAATTTCAGGATCTTCTTCGAAGACTTTAATGATCTTGTTGGCGTCTGCTTCCTTTTTCGCCGCCACTATCTCACAGGCGCGTTCCAGTGTAATGGTGTAAGGATCGTCGCCGTCTTCTTCTTTAATAGACGCATACTTGGTGGTGAGCTTGGTGGCACCTTCTTCGTAAAAGTCGTATTTAACGTAGGGGCCAAAGCGACCGATGGCGACAGTAATTCTGTCTCCCTCGGCGTTTTCACCGAGCTTGCGTGGCAGCTTGAATAACTCCATTGCTTCTTCGAAGGTGATTTTATTCATCTTCTGGCCGGGTCGAAGGCCTGCAAAGCGAGGCTTCTCTTCGTCGTCTTTGGTGCCGATTTGTGCAAACGCCCCAAAGCGACCAACACGCACTGACAACGGCCTGCCGCTTTCCGGGTCGGTGCCGAGTTCACGTGATTGCTTGGCTTCGTCTATCGAGACGTTTTCTTCTTTGTCCTGTACCTGCGCGTCGAAGGGTTCCCAGAAGTCGCGAATTAACGGCACCCATTCTTTTTCACCGCGCGACACTGCATCGAGCTCGTCTTCGAGATTGGCAGTAAAGTCATAGTCGACATACTTGGTAAAGTGTTTGGACAAAAAGCCGTTGACCACGCTGCCGACATCGGTCGGGGTGAATCGACGTGCATCCATTTCAACGTATTCACGGTTTTGCAGTGTTGAAATAATACTGGCGTAGGTAGAAGGGCGACCTATACCAAACTCTTCCAGTGCTTTTACCAGACTCGCTTCAGTAAAGCGCGGTGGCGGCTCGGTGAAGTGCTGGTCGAGATCAAATTCTTTAACATCGAGCTTGTCGCCCTTGTTGAGCTCCGGCAGGCGCTTGTCTTTATCGTCGCTGCCTTTTTTATCGTCGAGGTCTTCCTGGTAAACCTTCATAAAGCCCGGGAAGCGAACGGTGGAACCACTGGCTCTGAACGTGTTGCCTTCACCGCAGCCAAGATCAACACTGACCTGATCCATGGTGGCGTGAATCATCTGGCACGCAATGGTGCGTTTCCAGATTAGTGAATACAGTTTGAACTGATCGTCTTTTAAATAAGACTTAATGCTCTCAGGTGATTTATCGGCCACCGTCACGCGTACACATTCGTGCGCTTCCTGAGCGTTTTTAGATTTGTTTTTATAGTAGTGCGGTGACTCCGGCAGATAATCTTTACCGTAGGTTTTGTCGATGTGCTGGCGTATGTCGGCAATTGCATCCTGTGACAGAGTGACCGAGTCGGTACGCATATAGGTAATTAAACCCGCGGCACCCTCACCGGTATCAATCCCTTCATAGAGTTGCTGTGCGGTACGCATGGTGCGCTGTGCAGAGAAACCGAGTTTACGCACTGCTTCCTGCTGCAGCGTTGAGGTGGTAAACGGTGCTACCGGATTGCGTTTGCGTTGTTTCTTTTCAATTTTGTCGACGGTCAGATGACCACCCGACGCGTTGGTTAACAATGACTTTACTTCTGCTGCGCGATCACCGTTGGTGATGGTGAACTGTTTAAACTTTTCCCCTTCAAGGGTAAACAGGCGTGCAGTGAATTCCTGTTTGTCTTTTTGCAGATCGGTGGTGCAGGTCCAGTATTCTTCGGGAATAAAACGTTCGATTTCTTCTTCGCGTTCGACAATCAGGCGCAGTGCCGGACTTTGCACGCGACCGGCCGACAGCCCGCGACTGATTTTTTTCCACAGCAGCGGTGACAGGTTGAAGCCCACCAGGTAATCGAGTGCGCGTCGCGCCTGCTGTGCGTTGACCAGATCAAATGAAAGGTCACGCGGATTGGCAACGGCGTCTTTAACTGCAGATTTGGTAATTTCGTGGAACACCACGCGCTTAACATCTTTGCCTTCAAGGTGGCCCTGTTCTCTGAGCAGTTCGACCAGATGCCATGAAATGGCTTCGCCTTCGCGATCCGGGTCAGTTGCGAGCAGGAGCGTTTCGGCTTTTTTTAGCGCTTTGACAATTGCCGCGACGTGCTTTTCATTGCGTTCGATGACCTGATACTTCATTTCGAAGTCGGCGTCGGGATTGACTGCACCTTCTTTCGGTACCAGATCGCGTACGTGACCGTACGAAGCGAGCACCTCGTAATCCTTGCCAAGATACTTCTTTATTGTCTTTCCCTTGGCCGGTGACTCGACAATGATTAGATTTTTACTCATGCAGTTCTTTTGGCTTGTCTTTATATAACGTTTTTATAGTTGAAGAACGCCAGTTCTAACAATCTTGCGGTAGTGTTTTGCGTTCGAGCATGTCGCGTCTGTAAACGACGACCGGCGAATATGGCCGCAGCCACGGGTGGCTTTTAAACCATTTTTTGCAGGTGCGCCAGTGCGCGAAGCCAATTTTGGGTGCTGCGGTGTTGCAAAAATGAAACCTGTGGCCGTCGGCCGGAGTCATGCAACCTGTTGTTTTCAAATACTAAAAATATGTAATTGGTGGATCGAAAATGGTGTCGTAAAAAATTTTCAGTTATTTTTCGAAGTAACTTTAATAAAGCGGCCTGCTGCGTCTGCCCGAATCGTTCCCTGCAGTTCCAGATCGAGTGTCAGGTTTGTGACACTGATCAGGTCGAGGCCGGTGGCATCGATGATTTCATCGACCGACAGCGCTTCGTGATTGATGGCTCGCAGTACCCTGGCTACCGGGGTGTCACCGGTTGGTATGTCATCGTCATAGCTAAGCGGCATTGCCGTCTGGTCGAACTCGAGCGCGCCGGGCAGCAGCGGTGCCAGCTGCTGCAGAATATCGGCGGTGGTTTCAACCAGCGTAGCGCCGGATTTGATCAGCATGTTAGACCCGCGTGTCTGCGGGTTGTTGACTGCACCGGGAATGACAAATACTTCGCGAGACTGCTCAGCAGCATGAGCGGCGGTGGTGAGGGTGCCGCTTTTTAACGCCGCCTCAATTACCAGTGTGCCGTAGGCAAGGCCGCTAATGACGCGGTTGCGCCGCGGGAAATGCCCCGGCAGCGGATTGGTGCCGATTGAAAACTCCGACACAATCGCGCCGGTGGCGGCAATCTGCTGCGCCAGTGCCTGGTGCTTTGCCGGATAGACACGGTCGAGGCCGGTCGCCGTTACAGCAACCGTTAAGCCGTCTGCCTGCAATGCTCCGTGATGGGCACAGGCGTCGACGCCCAGCGCCAGACCGCTGGTAATGGTAATGCCGAATCCGGCAAGCTCGGTACACAGCGTTGAGGCATGATTTTCGGCGGTGATACTCGGCTTGCGGCTGCCCACCACGGCCAGTTGCGGTGTCAGCAGCACTTCGGGGTCACCGCGCACGTAAAGCACAATCGGCGGGTCCGGAATTTCTCTGAGCATCGGCGGGTAGTGTGGTGTGTTTAGCGGCACAATGGCGCGATCGGCACCGCCTTCGAGCCAGTTTAAATCTGCTTCAATGCGTTGTTCATCGGGCTGGTTGAGCGCATCGATCACTTTGGCCGAAACACCAATAGAAGCGAGCCTGCTGTCTGAGGCTTGAGTGAATTGATCGAAGGAACCGAAGCCTTTTAGCAGCTTCTGTAACAGCGCCGGACCAAAACCTTTGGCGTGCACCAGCCGCAGCCAGGGGAGTAGTAAATCAGACATGCGGGTACAGCAGGGATTGCATAAGGGTTACATCTGGTGGCGGGGTAGAGCGAGTCTACCTGACGCCCGGAACTTCTTACAACCGGCTCATTGCGAGCCGGTTGTTTAACTTTTTACAAGGTGGTGTTGCTACTGAATACCGCCAACGCGGTCATACAGGTTGATGGTTTTTTCAGACTGTACCACCAGCGCGTAGCTGGCGCGGTCGAAAGCTCGGAATACCATCACCACGCCTGACTTTTCACCATCGATAGTGACGTAGTCATGCTTTTTGCCGGAGACTACATCGCGAACAATGCGATCATTTCCGTAGACACTGAGCACATCACCTTCCTGAACACCATCGTTAGTGCCAAGGTTTAGTACCACCACCTGGTTTTGACCCACTCGTGCCAGCGCATCGAACAGTGAAATGACTTTACCGGTCTTGCCAATGTCGGCGATTCGCGGCTGGAAGTCGAAGCGGGCAGCGCCGTCGTTAGGCATCAGGCGGTCGCCAACCAGTGTCTCGCGCTTGTTGCTGGTAATCACCAGTTTTGACGGGTCGCCGGACTTCACCATGCTGGCGCGCGACACGTGGATCGCTTCGTGACCGAGCAATTGGTTGGTATCCGGGTCGATCAGTGCCTTACCCGGACGGAAAATGCTGTACCGGCCTTCGTTGAGGTTGCCGCGTGCATAAATGTGGTTGCCGATTGAGGCGATCAGTCGGTCGTCTTCGGTGCTGACCACATAAGGTGCGGTTTTCAGATCGCCGGCAGAAACGATTTTCGCTTCAATCAGGAAAGACTCCAGACCGTCGGCAGGGTAGGTGCCGATAGGGCCGTCGCCGCGGCTCGAGGCGCGAATCAGTTGCAGCTGCGGCTGGCCGTTGACGTAAGTCAGGCTGACGCGGTCACCCGGGTAGATCAGGTGCGGGTTTTTGATCTGCGGGTTAACGTGCCAGATTTCCGGCCACAACCACGGGCGATTGAGGAAACGTTCTGAGATGTCCCACAGCGTGTCGCCCTTAACAACGGTGTACTCGCCGGGGTGATCGGTCCTGATCGAACGCACAGCCAGACGACGCAGCGCGCGCTTGCGTTCCGACGACATGCCGAGCGTTCGCATGCTGGGTGTCGTTGCACCGGCGTTGATAGCCGTGGCCTCAATACCGAGTGACTGAGTCACGTCAGACGCAGTTATTTGCGTGGCCGCCGGTGCTTCCGGTTCAATGACCTGACCGGCACAACCTAGCAGCGCGAGGCCGGTGGCGGCGGTTGCCAGGAGCTTTGCCAGGCCGGTTCTGGACCGGGAGGCGCCGTGTGAAACTTGAATCAGCGGGGCTGGGATTGTCATAGTTGTCCGGAATGCTTTGCTGTTGGGGTCGCCTGAAGGCGGCGTTTGCATGTGAGAACCAAAAACAGTGCCAAGGCGCTGTGATCAGCCGCGGCTAACGCATTGCCGGCCTGCGTGGCGTGGCAAATCGCCGTGCCGACACCATCACAGGCGTTGATATCCTGCCGCAAGGGCTTACACTTGGCGGGCTGACAATTACCCCGTGATCCATAGATGGCAACGCTTGATATTCTGATCTACCCCGACGACCGGCTGCGCAAGGTAGCCAAACCGGTGGAGCAGGTCGACGACAAAATTTCCACCCTGCTCGACGATATGTTCGAAACCATGTACGAAGCACCCGGTATCGGGCTTGCGGCCACGCAGGTCAATGTGCATCAGCGGGTGGTTGTCATTGATGTATCGGAAGATAAAAGCGAACCACTATCGCTAATCAACCCCGAAATTGTCAGTAAAGACGGCGAGGCCGAAGGCGAGGAAGGGTGTTTGTCTATTCCCGGTATTTACGAAAGCGTCAGCCGCGCTGAGAGCATTACGTTTCGCGCGCTTGATCGCGATGGCAATCCATACGAAAAGCAGGCCGATGGTCTGCTGGCGATTTGTGTGCAACATGAAGTTGATCATCTCGACGGCAAAATGTTTGTCGATTACCTGTCGGCACTGAAGCGCCGGCGGATTAAAAAGAAAATGATCAAGCACGAGAAGTAGCGTCGTTTGATGTCTGATTCCTTGCGAGTGGTTTACGCCGGCACGCCGGAATTTGCGGTGCCGGCGCTTGATGCCGTGGCTGCCGCCGGTCACCGGGTGGTAGCGGTGTATACACAGCCTGACCGCCGCTCCGGTCGCGGCCGCAAGGTGGTGTTTAGTCCGGTCAAGGCGAAGGCAATGGAGCTGTCGGTGCCTGTCGAGCAACCGCTTACCCTGCGTGATGCGACAGCCCGGGCGCAACTGCAGTCCTATCAGCCTGATGTGATGATTGTTGCGGCCTACGGGTTAATTCTGCCCCCGGAAGTACTGGCCATGCCGCGCTACGGGTGTCTTAACATTCATGCTTCTCTGTTGCCGCGCTGGCGCGGGGCGGCACCGATACAGCGTGCTATTGAAGCGGGTGATGAACAAACCGGCGTCACGATTATGCAAATGGCAGAAGGGCTCGACACCGGCGATATGCTGGTTACCCGTGAATGTCCGGTGGCTGTCGATGCAACCGCTGCTGTACTGCATAATCAACTCGCAGAGCTTGGTGCGGCCGCCATGCTTGAAACACTTGTATTGCTGCAGGCCGGTGAACTGCAACCGCGGGTGCAGGATGAATCGCTCGCCACCTATGCACATAAACTCGATAAACAGGAAGCTGTCATCGACTGGCAGCACAGTGCACTGACAATTCACCGGCGGGTGTGTGCGTTTAACCCGTGGCCGGTTGCACAAACTGCGCTGCCGGAAGAGACACTGCGGGTGTGGGAAACACAACTTCTGCCGAACGCTACTGTAAACAACGCCGCGCCTGGTACTGTGGTCGCCACCGAAGCAGGCATTGATGTCGCCACCGGTGACGGTGTTTTAAGTTTGCAGAAGATTCAGGTGCCCGGCAAAAAGCCAATGCCTGCCGGTGATTTTCTAAACAGTCGCAGTATTGCCATCGGAACCCGACTTGGCTGACATTCCTCAGAGCTACCGGCTCAGCGCAATTAAAATGCTTACTGCAGTGGTTAAAGATGGCCGGTCACTGAGTGATCTTATCCGCAGCCGTCAGCAATCGCTTGAAGCAAGGGAAGCGGCGAGGTTACAGGAACTGACTTACGGTACCGTGCGCTGGTCATACCGGCTTGATGCAGTAGTGGCGCAGTTGCTGAAAAAACCGCTGCGCAACAAAGACAGTGATGTCAGAGTATTGTTGTGGCAGGCACTGTACGAAATCATCTACATGCGAACGCCCGACTATGCGGTAGTCAGTTCTTATGCAACGCTGACAAACAAGTTGCGCAAAGGCTGGGCTAAGGCACTGGTTAATGCATCGTTGCGCGAGTTTTTAAGATCCCGTGATCAGCTACTTGAGGGTGCAGATACAGTGCCCGCCGCACGGCATTCGGTACCGGAGTGGCTGTACCAGCGGGTCAGTGCGGACTGGCCGCAGGCGACAGAACAATACTTCGCGGCCAGTAATCAGAAGGCACCGCTGGTGTTGCGTGTTAACACTCAACAGACCACTCGCGATGCGTACTTAAAGCAGTTGCAGCAGGCCGGTATTGAGGCATCGCTGCCAGCGCTTGGCAGCCATGCCATTGCGATTGCCGGTGGCGTCAGAGTAGAAACCCTGCCGGGCTTTGCCGAGGGCCACTTTGCAGTGCAGGACAGCGCTGCACAACTGGCGGCAGAGCTGGTTGCGCCGCGTGCCGGCGAGCGGGTGCTTGATGCCTGTGCCGCACCGGGTGGTAAAACCGCACACCTTGCCTCTTTGCAGCCGGACATTCATCTAACCGCCATCGACAATGACAGCGGGCGTTTGCAGCGGGTTGAAGAAAACCTTCGCAGGCTCAGACACAGTGGTGTGCAAACACACTGTGCCGATGCGGCCGAGCTGGATTCATGGTGGAATAAACAACCGTTCGATGCAATATTGCTCGACGCTCCGTGTTCGGCGCTTGGTGTCATGCGTCGTCACCCCGATATCCGCCGGCTGCGCCGTGATGCCGATATCGATGCGCTGTTTGACACCCAGTTCGGGTTGCTGAAGTCGCTGTGGCAGACGCTGGCTCCGGGCGGCCGCCTTATCTATGTGACCTGCTCTGTACTGCGTCGGGAGAATGAGCAGGTAATTGCGGCATTCCTTGCTGATCAGTCAGATGCCGTCGAAACGCCAATCGAAGCTGCCGAAGACGCTGGCAAAGAAGCGAATTGGGGGCTGAACTGCGAACACGGGCGGCAGATATTACCGGGTCAGCACGACTCAGATGGTTTTTACTATGCGATACTTGCCAGACAGTGATATCAAATTCGCGCGAGTGCATGGTCAATTCGCTTAGCCAATCCAGTTTGCCTCAGCGGCGTATGCCGGGCATTGCCGTGCGCTGGCTCAGCGTTGCCTGTGCGCTGCTGCTGTGTGCGCTGGTGCAGGCAGCCGGTGCGCGATTTGAAAGTGCCGGCACCTACCTTAAAGATGGCACTTATTATCTCGATTCGTTTGCGCGGCTCGACCTTGGCGATGCTGCCGAGGCGGCGCTGGCCAACGGTGTGAATTTGTTTTTTTTGATTGAGGTCGAAGTACATCGCAAGCGCAAGTGGTGGATCGATACGCCGGTGCTCGAGCGGCGCCTGCGCTACAAGCTGTACTACTACGATTTAACACTGCACTACCGAGTCGAAGACCTGCAAACCGGTGACAGTAAAAACTACCGCAGTCTAGCAGCGGCGTTGCGCAGTCTGGGCAGTATTGATCAGTTTGCACTGATCCCGCAAAACAAGCTCAAGCGCGGCAGACGCTATGGTGCCAGTATCCGTATGGCACTTGATCACACGCGACTGCCCGGTCCGCTGCAGGCACGTGCGCTGGTATCGCGTGAGTGGCAACTCGAAAGCGAGGTATTTCGATGGTTGCTGAACTAATACGCCGGCTTGCCAACAGCCTGTGGCTGATGGGGGCGCTGTTTATCTTCTTAATTGCCACGCTGTATTTTGTGGCCAATACCGGTGAACACCTCGACAGCTTTGGTCGCTCTTATCAGTGGTGGATGTTTGGAACTGCCATTGCACTGGTGTTAATCGGTGTGTTGATTATCGCCAGTGTCTGGCGACTGATTGCAGACCTGCGCAACAATGTGTCGGGTTCGCGGCTGAGTCTTAAGCTTGTGACCATGCTGGTGGTCATGGCAATGTTGCCGATGACACTGGTGTATTCCTTTTCAGTGAAGTTTCTCGGTTCCAATATCGACAGCTGGTTTGATGTAGAAGTTGAACGTGCCCTGGATGATGCACTGGCGCTAAGCCGTGACTCATTGGAACTTCACATGCGCACACGGCAAAAGAATACCGTTGAAATCGCCAATGCGTTAACCGATATTCCTGCCGACCTTGCAGTGGTGGTGTTAAATGATTACGGCGGTGACAGTGATGCCTCCGAGTTAACCCTGATTGGTTCCGATAACCGCGTGGTGGCGACCACTGCATTTGTTGACACCGTGACCGTCGCGCCGGAACGCCCGGCCGATGACATCATTGCCAGAGCGCAAAACGGCAATCGTTATTTAAGTCTTGATCCGGCCAGTGACGGCGGTTTGCAGGTGCGTTCTGTGGTGCCGGTTTTTTACAGTGATCCAAGTCGCGGTGTATCGGTGCTGTATGCCTCTTATCCGGTATCGCGCAGCTCAACGCAACTGGCCGACAATGTTCAGGAGAGCTTTCGCAACTACCGTCAGCTTGCCTACCTGCGGGCACCGTTGAAACGCAGTTCAGTTGCCACGCTGACGCTGGCGGTATTTCTCAGTTTAATGATGGCGGTGTGGGTTGCGTTTTACGCGGCAAGACGACTGATGGTGCCGGTGCATGATTTAGTGGAAGGCACCAGAATGGTGGCGGCCGGTGATTACTCCACCCGTCTGGTCAGCAGCGGAAGAGACGAGCTTGGTTATCTGGTTAATTCGTTTAACGATATGACCGACAAAATCGAGGCGGCACGTGCCAGTGCGGCAAGCAGTCAGCAGCAGGTGGAAAGCCAGCGCTCGTATCTTGAACTGGTATTAAGCCGGATTTCGACCGGTGTAATAGCGCTTGATGAAAACGGCAGAGTGCGCACCTGCAATGAAAGTGCTGCCAAAATTCTGCGCCTTGATGCAGACGATCTGCAATCGGTCGACAGTGATGATCTTTCGCGACAGAGCTTATACGTACAGCAGTTTTTTTACGCCGTGCAACCGCAGTTAAACAGTGCCAGTGCCAACCGGAAAAGAGCCGACTGGAGTAAAGAATTCGAACTGGTTGATGAACGCGGTCGCAAGCTTGTGATGTGTCGCGGTGCAACCATGTTAAGCGGTACGGAAAGTCATGCGGGGCATGTGCTGGTTTTCGATGACATTAGTGATGTGGTAGAGGCTCAGCGCAACGCCGCCTGGAGTGAAGTGGCAAAAAGGCTGGCGCATGAAATAAAAAATCCGCTAACGCCTATTCAGTTGTCTGCGGAACGGCTGCAGCATAAGTATGCACAAAAGCTGCACGGCGATGATGCTTTTACGCTTAAGAAACTGACCAACACTATTGTTCACCAGGTCGAGTCTATGAAAGCGATGGTGAAGGCGTTTGCAGAATATGCCAACACACCGGAAATGGATTATCAGCAAGTGAACCTTAATGATCTGGTGACTGAGATCAGCTGGTTGTACCGGCACGGTGACGATGACTTTATGGCGCTGCAACTCGATAGTGAGTTGCCTTCTATTACCGGTGACCCGACCCGTATCCGACAGGTACTGCACAACATTATTAAAAATGCCATTGAAGCCATGGGTGATGCAAAAGGGTCGCTTACGGTCAAAACACAACCGGTACGCAAGCCGGACAATTATTATTCCGGACTGGTGTTTGAAGACAACGGCCCCGGCTTTCCGGCAGAGTTGCTTGACCGTCTGTTTGAGCCTTATGTCACCAGTAAGAAAAAAGGTACCGGGCTCGGTCTGGCTATTGTTAAGAAAATTGTTGAAGAGCACGGTGGTGTGGTACACGCCGAAAATATTTCCGCGCAGGGCAACATCACCGGCGGCAGAATTTCTTTGCTGTTTCCGGTAGCACCGGCCGGTTCCAGCGCAAAACAACCAGATCGCATAGTGAAAAGTATTAATATCGATCGTAAAGACATTCACGGGGATGCCGCATGAGCCAGGCGTTGGTGTTGGTCGTAGATGATGAGCCGGATATTCGGGATCTGGTCAAAGAGATTCTCGAAGACGAAGGCTACGCTGTTATTGTTGCTGAAGATGTCAGAACTGCACGCGAAGCCATTGAGGAGCGGGTGCCGGATCTGGTGTTGCTGGACATCTGGATGCCCGATCAGGACGGCATTAGTCTGCTGAAAGAGTGGCACGATGCCGGAGCGCTGAAATTTCCGGTAGTAATGATCTCCGGTCACGGCACCGTTGAAACCGCGGTAGAGGCAACCCGCCTTGGAGCGGTCGACTTTATTGAAAAACCGTTGTCACTGGCGCGACTGCTACTAACGGTAGAAAAAGCCATCAGTGGGTTTGTGGTGCAAAGCAGTACGCCTGCAAGCGGTGCCTTAACACCGATCATTGGCAACAGTGAATATAGTCGCGACCTGCGTGCAGCGGTTGAAAAAGCGGGCTCGGGTGGTTACCCGGCCATGCTGATACAGGGCGAACGCGCTACCGGCAAGCAGTTGCTGGCAAGGCATATTCATGCCCAAAGCAGTCGCACTGCAGAGCCTTTTATCTGCCTGCGTTGCGACAGCCTTTCCGACGCCAACGCTGCACGTGAATTACTGGGGAACGCTAACAGCGCCGGTTTTTTTGAATCTGCCGCCGGCGGCACATTGTGCCTGATTGACATTGAAGAGCTGCCTAAAGTGGCACAAACTCTGTTGCAGGAGGCCATAGAAACCGGTGTTGCCGGGCGCGAAGATGGCGTTAATGTTGCGCTGAAAGCCTCGTTGATTGCCTGCGGTTCTGAACAGCTGCAGCGCAGTGTGACTCAGGGTGACTTCAGTGAACCGCTGTACCGACACCTGTCACAGCAAACCATTGTTACCAGGCCGCTCAGGGAGCACCCGGAAGATGTACCGTTGCTGCTGTCGCACTATGTTGACCGGCTGGTTGAGCGAGACGGACTGCCGTACCGGCACTTTAGTGTTGCGGCGCAAAACAAGCTGCGCAACCTTGACTGGCCCGGCAACGTGCTTGAGCTCATTAACTTTGTGCAGCGACTGCTGATTGTCGGTCAGGGTGTAGAGATTGATCTCGATGAAGTCGATACACTGCATGGCGCAGACAAGGCACGCGATAATGAAATATCCGGTGACACCATGCGTCTGCCGCTTGACCTGCCGTTGCGTGAAGCACGTGCTGAATTCGAACGGCTGTATCTGCAACGTCAGCTCGACAGTGTTGATGGCAATATCGTTGAGCTTGCCAGGGTGGTTGGCATGGAGCGAACACACTTGTATCGCAAGCTGCGCAGTGTTGGGATTCAGGCCGGTCGCAAGCGCGGTTAGTCATCGCAACTGTCACAATAAGCTGCAAACTCAGTACTGTTTAAAACGCCCAGGATAAATCGTTGAAAATTATTGTACTAGGCGCAGGGCAGGTCGGGTCGACTGTTGCGCAAAACCTGGCCAGTGAAAACAACGACGTTACCGTTGTCGATCTGAACATGGAAACGCTGCAGGATTTAAATAACCGACTCGATCTGAGTACGGTTTACGGCCATGCCGCGTATCCGGAAGTGTTGCGCCAGGCAGGTGCCGAAGATGCAGACATGTTAATCGCTGCCACCAACAGTGATGAAACCAACATGATCGCCTGTCAGATTGCCTACACGCTGTTTCAGACAACCAGTCGTATTGCACGTGTGCGGTCGCAGCAATACCTGACAGAAAAAGACGCACTGTTCAAAAAGTAGCATATCCCCATCGATGTACTGATCAGTCCCGAGCGTCTGGTGACGGATCATATCGAAAGAATTATTGAACACCCCGGTGCGTTTCAGGTTGTTGATTTTGCCGACAGACGTGTGCGACTGGTGGGTGTTATTGTTGAAGAAGAAGCGCCAATGGCTAACCAGCCGGCGTCGCACCTGCAGGAGTTACTGCCGGAAGTTGAGGCGTTTGTTGCAACGATCTACCGCAAAGACAAACCTGTTGTGCACAGCGATATCGATATTATTAAAAAGGGCGATATTGTTTACTACATTGCTGCGCGTGAGAATACGGTAGTAGTGATGGAGCAGTTTCACCAGCGTGATAAACCGTCTAAGCATGTGATGATAGCCGGTGGTGGCAATATCGGCATGGCACTGGCGCAGCGACTTGAATCGAAGTACAACGTAAAGCTTATTGAGAAAAGTCTTTCCCGTGCCGAGCATCTTGCTGAAAACCTCGACGGCACCATGGTGCTAAACGGTGATGTTGCCGATCAGGAGCTGCTGGTGGAAGAAAACATCAGCGCGATGGGGCTTTTCTGCGCACTGACCAATGATGATGAAGCCAATATTCTCTCGGCCATGGTGGCGCGCAAAATGGGCGCACGCAAAGTGATGTCTTTAATTAATCGTCACGCCTATGTTGAACTGGTGGAGAATGGTTTTATCGATGTGGCAATTTCTCCGCACAATGTCACCATTGGCGCGCTGTTGCGACACGTCAGGCGCGGTGATGTAGTTGCAGTGCACTCGCTGCGACGCGGATCTGCCGAGGCACTGGAGGCAATAGCACACGGCGATCAGACAACTTCTGAAGTGGTCGGGCGATCTATCTCCGAGTTGCCGTTGCCCAGCAGTTCTATAATTGGTGCGATTGTTCGCAACGGTGAAGTGTTAATCGCGCGCGATGATCTGGTTATTGAAGCGGAAGATCATGTGATTGTGCTGGTGGTAAACAAAGGCGATATCCATGGTGTCGAAGATCTGTTTCAGGTCGGCGTAACCTATTAAGCATGATGAAAACTACTACTATTACCTTAAGTGCTGAGTATGTTCCGGGTTCAATAATGCAGCCGGGAGTGTCCTGACACATGCAAGGTCTGGTGGTACTGCGTATTCTGGGTGCGTTGTTATCTATTTTCAGCGTCACAATGCTGGTGCCGGGTATTGTATCGCTCGCCTACGGTGATGGATCGGCCAGGTCTTTTTTTATTGGCTTTGCTGTCACTCTGACCATTGGGCTCGCAGCCTGGTTGCCACTGCGTCATTACCAGGTCAATCTGAAACTGCGAGACGGGTTTGTTGTGGTGGTGATGTTCTGGACGGTACTTGGTTTGTTCGGCGCTATTCCGTTGTATATCGATGAGAAACTAAATCTCACCATCGCACAGAGTATATTCGAGTCATTGTCAGGCTTTACTACTACCGGTGCGACGGTGATTGTAGGGCTCGATACGTTACCGCAGGGCATATTGTTATACCGTCAGCTGGTGCAGTGGCTGGGTGGCATGGGGATTATCGTACTTGCCGTCGCCATCCTGCCGTTGCTCGGCATTGGCGGGGGGATGCAGTTATTCAGAGCAGAAACACCGGGGCCGCAGAAAGAAAAAATTACCCCGAGAGTCGCCGATACTGCAAAACGCCTGTGGTATATCTATCTCGGGCTGACGGTGGCCTGTGCTCTGGCTTACTGGCTGGCGGGTATGCCGATGTTCGATGCTGTCGGGCATAGTTTTTCAACCGTGGCTATTGGCGGGTTCTCGACACACGATGCCAGTATCGGTTACTACAAGAGCAACGCGATTGAAATGATTGCCGTGGTATTTATGTTGATATCCGGTATTAACTTTGCGCTGCACTACATAGCGTTTCGCTCGAAATCACTGTCTTCGTACTTTGAAGATTCCGAGTTTAAGTTTTATATCACCATGCTGGTGGTGTTGAGCATTATTACCGTCGCCTACCTGTACGGCACTAAAACCGCAGGTTTTGGTCATTCGTTTTTTAACGGTATATTTCAGGTGGTTTCTATTGCAACAACTACCGGTTTTACAACGGTTGAGTATTTTAACTGGCCGGGTTTTTTACCGGTGCTGTTGTTGTTTGCAAGTTTCGTCGGTGGCTGCGCCGGGTCTACCGGCGGCGGTATGAAGGTGATCCGGGTGTTGTTGCTGTTTAAGCAGGGCATGCGTGAGCTCGCGCGGATGGTGCATCCGCATGCGATGTTGCCGGTTAAGGTTGGGCGCAAAACTATCCCGCCGCGGGTTATTGATGCGGTATGGGGGTTCTTTGCTACCTACGTTCTTATTCTTGCAATGATGTTATTAATCTTAATGGCGACCGGTCTGAATCAGGAGACAGCTTTCTCGGCGGTGGTTGCGTGTTTGAATAACCTCGGCCCGGGGCTCGGTGATGTGGGTTCCAACTATAGTTCTCTAAGTGGCATACAGCTGAGTCTGTTGTGTGTGGCAATGTTGCTTGGGCGGCTTGAGATTTTTACTTTACTGGTGTTACTTACACCCGGCTTCTGGCGCAAGTAGGTGGGCGACAGTAAATCCCGCTGGGACCGCATCTACGCCGACACAGAAGGCGAAGTGCCACCACCGTGTTTCGTGCTTGACGAGTTTCGCTATCTGTTACCTGCCAGTGGTACTGCTATAGATATTGCTGCCGGCAGAGGGGCCAATGCATTGTTGCTGGCGCAGTGCGGCCTGCAGACCACCGCGCTCGATATATCGCCTAATGCGACCGCACTCATTGAAAAGATGGCGCAGCAGCATCAGGTTGCAATAGAAACCATTGCAGAACCGGTGGAAACATCATTGCAACAGTCCGGCATTCGTTATGATGTCATTGTGGTATCGCGGTTTCTCGACAGATCACTGTTGCAGCAACTGCCGGCTATGCTCAACGATGGCGGTCTGCTGTACTATCAGACCTTTGTGAAAGACAAGGCAGATCAGAACACCGGCCCCTCAAATCCTGAGTATCTGCTGGATAGCAACGAATTGCTAAACCTCTGCAGCGAACTGACGGTACGGGTTTTTATGGACCTCGGCGGTACCGGAGACTGTCAGCACGGGTTGCGCAATGAGTCATGTCTGGTCGCACAAAAGAGGACGAACCCGTGATTGCCAATTTTCTTTCTATGCTTGAGAAGGGCACCGATAACGCACTGCTAAGATATTCCCTGGGCAATGCCTACTTTGCTGAGCAACAGTATCCGGAGGCTGTGGAGCATCTTGATGAAGCGGTCAAACAGGATCCGGGTTACAGTGCAGCGTGGAAACTGCTTGGTCGCTGCCATCTTGAGCTAAAACAGTTCAGCCGTGCCGTTGTAGTGTATGACCAGGGCATTGCAGTAGCCGAAGAAAAAGGCGACAAGCAGGCCGCAAAAGAAATGCAGGTATTCAGGCGGCGCGCAGCTAAAGCCGCTGACCGCTGAAGGTTAACACCGGCAGGGAACGTACACGGCATGCTGCAGCAGAACGATCAGGCTCAGGCGTGTGATGCTGCAGTACAGTAACAAAAGCGTATGACACAACCGGTCGGTGTTTCACTACACAGCTCTCACTAATCGTGTTACTACTCTCATTATGACTTTCAGGGCTGAAGAAATAATCACTGCCAGTCCGGAACACCAGGCGCTGGTAGCTGCGGTCGATTTCCCGGAACTGCATGATCAGTTGTCCGGTGCGGTGGCACAGTGCGGAATTGACGTTGCGTCACTGCACTATGTGTTTACCTGCAGCCCGTTCGTTGGCGAAGTGGCAGAGCAAACCCCGCTTGTACTGCAGCAGTTGCTCGACAGTTGCACAGCGCAATCGTTACCCGGTGCGGATCAACTGCGCGCGCTGCTGCAACAGTTGCTTGACGGCAGCGATGATCAGGCGGTTGTGATGCGTGTTTTGCGCGAGTTCCGCCGCGCCGCTCTGGCACTCATTGGTATTTACGATTTACTGAAGCGTTGTGAGACCGCCGCTGTTCTGCGTTGTCAGTCAGACGTTGCAGATGTCTGTATTGGTGCTGCGGTGCAATGGGCTGAACCGCAGTTGCAGCCGCGCTTCGGCACTCCCTATGACGAACACGGTAACGCGCTTGAACTGGTGGTTGTGGGGATGGGCAAGCTCGGCGGGCAGGAGCTTAACTTCTCATCTGATGTTGATCTGATATTTCTGTTTCAGTCCGCTGGCGAAACACGCGGCGGTCGTCGCGACTACGATAATGAAGAGTACTTCCGACGCGTTGGTCAGCTTGTGATCAAGCTGCTCGATGAAGTCACTGCAGATGGTTTTGTTTACCGTGTTGATATGCGTCTGCGTCCATTCGGATCCAGTGGTCCGCTGGCAATAAGTTATGATGCACTCGAACACTACCTGCTAACACAGGGCCGTGACTGGGAGCGCTACGCGTGGGTAAAGTCGCGGGTGGTGTGCGGTGCAAAAGAAAGCGCACGTGAAATTGAAAGCCTGCTGCGACCGTTTATCTACCGCCGCTATCTTGACTACGCAGTGTTCGATTCACTGCGTGATCTGAAGCGTCAAATTGGCGTTAAGGCAAAGAAAAACGATAAAACCGATGATGTAAAGCTTGGTCACGGTGGCATACGAGAAGTCGAGTTTATTGTGCAAAGCTTTCAACTGGTCAGAGGTGGCAGAGAACCGGTACTGCAGAGCCGCAACCTGACTGACACCATGCACCTGCTGGCGGGCAACCGGCACTTGTCGGATGCCGATGCCGGTGAACTTCTGGATGCGTACAATTTTTTGCGTCAGGTGGAAAACCGTTTACAAATGGTGGATGACCGGCAGACGCATCAGTTGCCGTCTGCTGCTATTGATCAACAGCGACTGGCGTTAAGTATGGGTTGCGCAAACTACGATGCGTTTATCGCAGTCCTTGCAGAACACAACGATCGCGTTCACAACCACTTTTCCAGTGTTTTCAGTCTTGATGAAACTGAGCCGCGGGCTGATCATATAGATGACATCTGGCTGTCTGTGAAAGGCGTTGCCGATGACAGCGAAGCACAAACATTGGCCATCATCGAGCAAAGCGGGTTACAACCCGCCGACCGTGTTGCATCGATACTCAGTGAGTTTTCACGCAGCGGTCGTTACCTGCGTTACCAGAACCGCGCGCAGGACCTGATCGATAAGCTGGTACCGCAAACCCTGCGCTATGTCGTGGAAAGTTCACGCTCACATACAGATACACTGCAACGTGTGTTTTCACTGTATGACGCGATTGCCGGCAGAGTCGGTTACCTGCAGTTACTGTGCGACAGCCGCGAAACGCTTGAAAACCTGGTTGGTCTGTTTGCCGAGAGTCCGTGGCTTGCAGAGTTTGTTGCCAATCATCCAATGGTACTCGATGAACTGTTCGATATTGAAACCGGTGCTGCAGTTGCCGGTATTGATGAAAATATCGAAGCGTTGCAACTTGAGCTCGGTTATCACAGCGACGCTGATCTGGGTGAATTGATGGACATCGTGCGTCACTTTCAGCAGTCGCGTATGGTGCGCATTGCCGCGGCGGACATTAGCGGTACGCTGCCGCTGATGAAAGTAAGCGACGGGCTAAGCTGGCTTGCTGAAGCGGTGCTTAGCGTTGCAACGTCTATTGTGCAAAAAGACATGCAAACCCGCCATGGCAGACCAACCTGTACCGTTGACGGTGTGTTGCAGTATCCACAGTTTGCCATTGTAGCCTACGGCAAGCTCGGCGGACTGGAGCTTGGTTACGGCTCTGATCTCGACATTGTTTTTGTGCATGAAAGCCGCGGTGAAGCGCAAATCAGTGACGGCGACCGGCCGCTTGAAAATCAGGTGTACTTTTCAAGGCTGGCGCAGAAGCTGGTGAATTTCATCACCACCCTTACCGGTGCCGGGGTACTTTATGAAATAGACACGCGGTTACGTCCGAACGGTCGTTCGGGAGTGCTGGTGTCTGCGGTCGAGGCGTTTGCCGGCTATCAGCTCAATGAGGCCTGGACCTGGGAGCATCAGGCGCTGGTGCGGGCCCGCGTGGTCGTCGGCAGCGAGCGGCTCCGGCAACAATTTGAACAAATTAAAAGCGACACGCTGGGGCGCAGGCCGGATGCCGGCCTGCTGCTCAAAGAAGTTGTAGAAATGCGTGAACGGATGCGCACAGAACTTGCCCGTGAGAGTGAAGGGTCTTTTGATCTGAAACAGGGTGTCGGCGGTATTGCTGATATCGAGTTTATGGTTCAGTATCTGGTGCTTCTAAATGCCTGTGAAGACAGCGGGCTGCTAGAATACAGCGACAACATTCGCCAGCTGACCTGTCTTCAGCGTCTGGCATTTATCGATGCTGCAGACGCAGAGGCGTTAATGCAGGCCTACCTGTACTTCAGGGGCCGGCTGCATAGACTGGCACTGCTGGACGACAGCAAAACCATTACGCTTGACGACGAATCGGCGAAGCATCGGCAGGTGGTTGCCGACTGCTGGCAAAGACTGATGCGGCCTGCAGAAAAACAGTAGCAGGAATCCGCAGACGGAAAAGACCGTACCGGGCAGATCAGCTACGATGGTAAACAGAATAACTTTTCAGTAAATCAATGGAAAACTAACTATGTCAATGTCGGATAGAGACGGCGTCATCTGGCTCGATGGTGAACTGGTGCCATGGCGCGAGGCCAAGGTACATGTGCTTACTCACACGCTGCACTATGGCATGGGTGTCTTTGAGGGCGTGCGCGCCTACGAAACTGATCGCGGACCGGCGATTTTCAAGCTGCAGGAACATACCAGGCGGTTGTTTAACTCGGCCAAAATCCTGCGCATGGAAATTCCATGGGATTACGACACACTGTGTGAAGTACAAAAGCAGGTGGTTCGTGAAAACAAACTCGACTCGGCGTACCTGCGGCCCATGTGTTTTTACGGCAGCGAAGGCATGGGGCTTCGGGCCGACAATTTGTCAGTGCATTGCATGGTGGCGGCGTGGGAGTGGGGCGCCTACCTTGGCAAGGAAAACATGGAACGCGGTATTCGAATCAAAACCTCTTCATTTACGCGTCACCACGTGAATATTTCGATGTGTAAGGCCAAGGCCAACGGTCAGTATATGAACTCGATGCTGGCCCTGCAGGAGGCTTTGCAGGACGGCTACGACGAAGCGCTGCTGCTTGATAATGAAGGTTATGTGGCGGAAGGCTCCGGTGAGAACTTTTTCATTGTGCGCGACGGCAAAATTTATACACCGGATCTAACTTCAGCACTCGATGGTATTACCCGTCAGACTGTACTAACGCTTGCCGAAGAGATTGGTGTGCCGATTCTTGAAAAGCGTATTACGCGTGATGAAGTGTACATCTCCGATGAAGCATTTTTCAGCGGTACCGCCGCAGAGATTACACCAATCAGGGAAGTCGACAACCGCAGTATTGGCAATGGTTCACGCGGGCCGATTACCGAGAAAATTCAGACACTGTTTTTTGATGCAGTGCAGGGCAAGTCGCAAAAGCACGATCACTGGCTGACCTACGTATAATGCCCAGCCAACATTTCGTAAGCCAACAGATCGCAAGGTAAAGAGATATGTCTGACAACAACAGCCAGCAAAGCGAACAGCAGCCGGTGCAGGTCAAGCGCGAAGATCTGCCGGTACATTGCCCGACGGAATCTATGGGGTTGTGGAACTCACACCCGCGCGTTTATATTCCGCTGGAAGAAACGCCCGAAGCCAGTTGTCCGTACTGCGGTACGCAGTTTGTACTGGTAGACAAGTAATTTAATCGTTGTTGCGCCGCGCAACCGGTGCTTTTTACAACGGAAAATAAAAAAGGCCGTCCTGTTGGACGGCCTTTGTTTTTTAAAGCTTGAGCGACCAGGGCTTGCAGTAAAACGCAGGCCGCGGTGCGCTGCATTCAGGGTTGCAGTGAACGGTTTACCGCCTCTATATGCTTCTCAGCCAGTAAGCCCGAAGCCAGACGCAGTTGCAGGCTTCTTACCACGTACTGATGTCGCGCGGCTGCATAGTCTGCTCTGGCACTGAAGGTATCACGCAGTGAAACCAGTAATTCAACCGCGGTACGGGTACCGGCATCGAAACCGGCCTGGGTTGCTTCTCTGGCCACTTCGGTCGATGCCAGTGCCTGCCTTAACGCGTTGGCCTGACTGACATCGGCAATAACACTCAGATAGGCGTCTCTGGTTTCCTGTTCTACTGCACGACGTACTGTTTCACGGTTAAAGCGTGCCTGTGTGGCGCGTGCCTTGGCCTGCCTGACCAGTGCGTTGGTACGACCACCGGTATACAGCGGGTAGGTCAGTTGCAGTTGCAGCTGGCCCGATTCAACATCACGACCGGTAGAGGCTTCTGTGGTTGAGTTGGTGTAACCGCCATTGAGTGCAATGGTTGGTTTGCGCGCGGCGCGTTCGATAGCAATATCTTTTTCGGCCAGCGCCTGATCGAGATCGGCAATTTGTAAACGCGGGCTGTTGTTTTCAGCCATTGCAATCCACTCGTCAACCGAGGCAGGGCTGGGGTTGGTTAACGTGGCTTCGCTGCTAAGCGGGTTAAGGCTGGGGATGGCCTGACCTATAATCACCCGCAGTGCTTCTTTGGCAACAGATAATTGGTTTTCAGCCACTACCTCGCGAGCAATGGCCAGATCGAGCTGTGCCTGAGCTTCTTTAACATCGGTAATGGCGCTTAAGCCGACTTCAAAGCGCTGTTCGGACTGTTCGGTTTGTCGTGCAATTGCCTCGCGTGATGAGCTTGCAGCGCGAAAGGTTTCTTCGGCGGTAAGTATATTGAAGTAGGCCTGTGCCGTTCGGAACATGAGGTTCTGTTCGGCTTCCTTGAGCGTTAAAGCTGCCTGTTCGACAGCCAGTTTAGCTTTTTTGGCCGATTGCCAGGCTTCCGGTGCGTATACGTTTTGCGAGAACGAAGCGCCATAGCTGTCGCTTTCGTAAATGCCGGTGCCATCGTTGTTGGTTTCGTTTATCGCTTTATCGGCAACCAGTGCCACATTGGGCCGCAGCGCAGAACGGGCCAGCGGCAGTGCTTCGATAGCCGCGTCGTGTTGAGCAATGGTGGCCTGAATAACAGAGTCGTTGTCACGTGCCAGCTGGTAGATGTCCAGCAGATTGGCAGCGTTGGCGGCTGGTGCCAGTGACAGGGCCGAAGAAAGCGTTAGGGTAAGGGCTAGCGTCTGGCGCAATTTCATACGTTGGATTCTCTATGCACACTGATCTCACCTGGTCGCCGGGGACGACCGGTATTGTTTTAGCTGTACTGGTGGGGCATGCGGACACCGAACTTCCGCACGCCTCACTAAGAATGTAGAACGTATTTCAGGTTTTTGTGATGACTGTTTGTGAAGATGACGTTTGTGCAGCGCGGTGCCGGAGTGGGTGGGAAGCATAGAGCCGGCAGACGGATTTAATCAGTCACCGCCTTGCCGAACCGCAAGGCAATAATTCTAGAAAACGAAGCTGTCGTTGCCGGAGTCGCCGGTTTCTTTGATCAGTGCCGGAATGTGAGTATCGAAAATACTCTGTTCCAGCCAGTCACTCTCGCCGATGCGCCGTATGACACAGGTTTCCATAATCGGATCTTCTTCGGTGCCGACGGTGACGATTAAGCGGCCCAGGGTGCTGAGCCTGGTTTTCAGGCGCTCGGGAACATGCTCGAGCGATCCGTTGACGATAATTGCGTCATAGGTGGTTTTGTCGGGCAGGTCGCCGATTAAGTCACCGGTAATAAATTTGATGTTGTCTATGCCGCAGCTGGCAGCGCTCTGCTGAGCCGCTTCGTTGGCTTCTTCTGAGGTATCAATAGATTCGACGTGCTTGCACATCTTTGCCGCGCAGGCGGCTATGTAGCCGCTGCCACTGCCAATGATCAGTGCGCGGTCATCGCTTTCCAGCACTGCCGCCTGTAACAGCCGCGCTTCGATGTTCGGGTTGAGTGAAATGCGATTGTTGTCGAGTGGAATACGGGTGTCGGAATACGCCAGACCGTCGTAGGCTTCAGGTAGAAATTTTTCGCGCGGTACGTCTGCCAGAGCGTTTAGTACGCGTTGATCAAGCACATCCCACGGACGAACCTGTTGCTCGATCATGTTGATTCGTGCCTGTTCGAAATTCATTCGTAACGCTCCGCTGTGCCTGGAAGTTCAGGTTGGTCGTGGTTTTAGTGTAATGATGGGGTCGACGGGCAGAAAAACGCGACCACTGCCGCGGTTGCCCGAAATTCGAGCGCAAATTATACCCGAGCTGTTATCTATAGCGTAGCCCAATAGATGAGCTTTAGGTTTGCGGTGAAGCTCAGCCGTTGCTGGTTTCTTTGCTGGTCTGGCTGTTGGCCTGGCTGCCGCTCTGGTTGCCTTTGGAATGTGCATCAGCGGAGTGATTTTGCGGCTTTTTGCGCGCATCCGGCCGGCGACGCTTGCCGCGGCGGTTACCGCCCCGGCCATTACCGCCGCGATTATTACCATTACGACTCTGGCCGGCAGGTTTGTTTCGCTGGATTTTCTTCGGTGGTGCCGGCGTTACGATGATGTCGTTGGTGATCGGGCTGGCGGGAATTTCATTGCCCAGCAATTCTTCGATTTCAGGCAGTGAAAATACATATTCTTCACACGCAAAAGAAATCGCCTGACCGTCGGCGCCGGCTCTGGCGGTGCGGCCGATCCGGTGCACGTAATCTTCGGCGTTTTGCGGTAGATCGAAATTAAATACGTGTGTCACCCCTTCAATGTGCAGCCCGCGTGCGGCAACGTCCGTGGCGATAAGCGTGGTGAGTGAGCCGTCAGCGAGTTCGGTAATGAGTCGCTGGCGTTTTTTCTGCCGCACATCGCCCGACAGCACATCGGCGTTAATGTCGTTGCCCAGCAGGCTAGCGTGTACTTTGTCGGCAGCGCGTTTGGTGTTGACGAAAATAATGCTTCGCTGCGGCTGCAGTTTTTGCATCAGGCCGATCAGCAGCGGGATTTTTTCATCGGATGCGGGGTGGTAGACACACTGTTCGACTTTGTCGGCGGCAATCTGATCCGAGGTGGTTTTCAGATCAACCGGGTTGTTCATGTGTTCGTAGGCGAGTTCCATCACCCGGTGTGACAGCGTTGCTGAGAACAGCAGGCTTAGCCTTTCCTGCGGGCTCGGCATGCGGCGCAGCAGGTAGCGAATGTCACTGATGAACCCCAGATCGAACATCCGGTCGGCTTCGTCGAGAACCACCACCTGCGCTTTTTTGAGTGAGAAAACGCGCTGTTTGAAGTAGTCGATTGTGCGCCCCGGGGTGCCAATGAGAATGTCTGTGCCATCCTGCAGGGTGCGGCGCTGCTTTTCGTAGTCTGTGCCGCCATAGGCAAGCGCAATGCGGAAGTCGGTGCCGGTGCTGAGCTGCATGGCATCTTTGTGTATCTGAATCGCCAGCTCGCGAGTCGGAGCGAGTATTAGGGCTTTCAGTTCAGTGTCGCCCTGGTCGGGTCTGGGGTTGTCGATCAGGTACTGAAACATACCCAGCAGAAACGCGGCGGTTTTGCCGGTACCGGTCTGCGACTGGGCGGCAATATCGCGGCCCTGCAACATCAGCGGGAGGGATAATTGCTGGATTTCGGTGCAATACGTGAACCCGGCAGTCTGTAATGCAGAGCCCAGACCCGGATCGAGATCGAGCGACGAGAAACTGACTTCCGTCAGATAATTGGATTTCATATGCGGAGCATAGCGTATTTGTTCAACTTCCGTAGCACGGTGCGGTGCTGAAGTCGTCCCTGACATACCCGCTGCGAGTTGAAATTGAGTATCATGACGCCATCATCAGCCTGTGATGAAACTAATCTGCGGCTGACTTGCCTGAGTGAATATCACGCAAATTGCCGTCAGGCGCTTACACCATTTCCCAGGAGAAACCAGTGCACGAGAATATAGTTGAGGTAACCGATGACAATTTTGACGCGGAAGTACTGCAGTCGGAGGTACCTGTACTGGTCGATTACTGGGCTGAATGGTGCGGGCCGTGCAAAATGATCGCGCCAATCCTCGACGAAATCGCTGAAGAGTATGGTGAGAAAGTAAAAATCGCCAAGCTCAACATCGACGACAACCAGAACACGCCACCGAAGTACGGTATTCGCGGTATTCCAACATTAATGCTGTTCAAAAACGGCTCTGTGGAAGGCACCAAGGTTGGTGCATTGTCGAAGTCGCAATTATCCGCATTTATTGACAGTAATTCCTAAGTTGCTGTGCGCTGTGGTGTCGTTGTCGGCACCACAGCCTGATTTATCTACTACACTACCTTTCATTCAGGGTTCAACAACTACCGGACTGATGCACAAAGCGGTCTTGCGTGCTAGACGTAAGCAGGCACGCGTGATATGTTGCAAAGATTCCCGCGTTTAAACCTGCTGCCGGCTCTGGCGGCCTCCGAGT
>CAYZVB010000006.1:0-7085 GCA_964481315.1 uncultured Granulosicoccaceae bacterium | reverse complement strand
CCACTACCCAGTATCTTGTCAGAGGCCGAGCTTTTACCAAAGGCAAACACTTCGCCCGGCAATTCACGTTTAGGCCAAGTTCAATACTCTTACACCAATCGCCCTGCCATCCAGGTTGCGGCAGCATTGACGCTCTTCCAAACAGCAAGCATGTACCCGTCACATGAACCTTACCGACCTCAAAAAGAAATCCGCGACCGAACTGGTTGAACTGGCTCAGTCAGAAGGGCTGGACAACGTCGCGCGCTCGCGCAAGCAGGACATCATTTTCTCCCTGCTTAAGGCGCATTCCAAAAAAGGTGAAGACATCTTTGGCGGTGGCGTGCTGGAAATATTGCAGGACGGATTCGGCTTTTTGCGTTCTGCTGATAGTTCATATCTGGCCGGCCCCGATGACATTTATGTCTCGCCAAGTCAGATCCGACGCTTCAGCCTGCGCACCGGTGATTCTATCTCGGGCAAGATCAGACCACCGAAAGATGGTGAGCGTTACTTTGCATTGCTTAAGGTGGATGAGATTAATTTTGGGCCACCGGAAGAAGCCCGCAATAAGGTGTTGTTTGAAAACCTGACACCGTTGCATGCTACCGAACGTCTGACGCTTGAACTGGGTAATGGCAGTACCGAAGACATAACCGCCCGCACCATCGACTTTGTAGCGCCTATAGGTAAGGGCCAGCGTGCGTTGATTGTATCGCCGCCGAAAGCCGGTAAAACAATGATCCTGCAGAACATCGCGCAGAGTATTGCGCACAACGATCCGGACTGTGTGCTGATTGTACTGTTGATTGATGAACGCCCGGAAGAAGTTACCGAAATGGAACGCATGGTTCAGGGCGAAGTGGTTTCAAGTACTTTTGACGAACCTGCCAGTCGCCATGTGCAGGTTGCCGAAATGGTGATCGAAAAAGCCAAACGTCTGGTCGAACATAAAAAAGATGTGGTAATTCTGCTCGACTCAATAACACGACTGGCACGTGCTTATAACACTGTCATTCCGTCGTCAGGCAAAGTATTGACCGGTGGTGTTGATGCTCACGCACTGCATCGTCCCAAGCGTTTCTTTGGTGCGGCAAGAAACATTGAAGAAGGCGGCAGCCTGACAATTGTTGCTACCACGCTGGTCGATACCGGCTCGAAGATGGACGAAGTCATCTACGAAGAGTTTAAAGGCACCGGTAACATGGAACTGCATCTTGACCGTCGGATTGCAGAGAAGCGCACCTTTCCTGCCATCAGTGTCAATCGTTCCGGTACCAGACGCGAAGAACTGATGATTGAACCGGAAGAGTTACAGAAGATCTGGATTCTCAGGAAATTCCTGCATCCTATGGATGAAATTGAGGCGATGGAATTTTTAATGGGGCGGTTGCAGCAAACCAAAACCAATACTGAATTTTTTGATGCGATGAAACGCTAATCGGTCTTTTATGCACCGGGCTCTTTTACAGGCTCGGTGATACCCGAGTGCTGTCACAGCACTCAGGTGGAGCATTTGTTTTCAGTTGAATGCTACATGGCGCGGTGGCCAATATCGCGTCGAAAGTAAACATCCTGCCATTGAATGTTGTCGACTGCGTTGTAAGCGCGTTGATGTGCATCGGTGATGTTGTCACCAAGTGCTGTAACACATAACACTCTGCCGCCAGCCGTTACCACATCACCATTGGTGATTTTAGTGCCGGCGTGGAATACCTGCACATCGTCGGCGACCGCGTCGAGGCCGTTAATAACATCGCCATTGTTGTAGGCATCCGGATAACCGCCCGCTGCCATCACCACACCAATCGCCGTTTGCGGTGACCACTGTGCAGTCTGTTCATTGAGCTTTCCGTCAATGGCGGCATTGCACAGTACCACCAGATCGGATTCCAGACGCATCAGGATTGGTTGTGTTTCAGGGTCGCCAAAACGCACATTAAACTCCAGCACCTTCGCTTTGCCATCGGCCGCTATCATCAGGCCTGCGTATAGAAAGCCGCAGAAGCGATTGCCATCTGTCTGCATGCCTGCCACGGTGGGTTTGATAATTTCCTCCATCACATGCTGCTGCAGAGCGGGCGTGTCACCATTGGCCGGTGAGTACGCGCCCATACCGCCGGTATTGGGTCCGGTGTCGCCTTCATCTGGGGCTTTGTGATCTTGCGAGGTGGCCAGCGGCAATATGTTTTCGCCATCAACCATGCAGATGTAACTGAGTTCTTCACCTTCCAGAAACTCTTCAATGACCACGGTGCTGCCTGCTTCACCGAAGCGGTTGTCGCTTAGCATTTGTTCGGTGGCTTCTACAGCTTCCTGTGTCGATTGCGCTATGACCACACCTTTGCCCGCAGCAAGCCCATCTGCCTTAATAACCATTGGTACCGGTTGCGAAGCGATGTACTCACGCGCTTTGGTGATGTCGGTAAAGACTTCGTAGGTGGCAGTCGGTATGTTGTGCCGTTTTAAAAAGTCTTTGCAGAAACTTTTGCTGCCTTCCAGTTGTGCCGCCTTGGCAGACGGCCCGAAAATTCGCAGACCGGCACTTTGAAATTTGTCGACAATACCGGCAACCAGCGGCACTTCCGGGCCGACTATGGTCAGAGCAATGTCGCGGCTTTTTGCAAAGTCGAGCAGGGCATCGATGTCGTCTGCGGCAATTGCGATATTTTCAATACCGTCTGCGCGCTCGGTTCCGGCGTTGCCCGGTGCAACAAACACAGCTTCCACACCGCTGCAGGTACTGGCTTTCCATGCGAGTGCATGTTCGCGGCCACCACCGCCGACAATTAGGATATTCAATGAGGTCTCCGTTGCTAACCCGCTTTGCGTAAAGTGATCATTGGTATGATACCTTGGATAGCCAATCAGTTAGTAACAGAGTTTCTTTGTAAAACCGTGGAATGATTAATGTCAGTCATTGAGCACAGTGGTGCCCCTGAATTCGAATACGGTGTGGCTGATCGATTGTCTGCCGGCATCAGACGCGTTATTTGCAATAATCAGGGTTCCTTTACCTTTACCGGCACCGGTACCTATATTGTGGGAGAAGGTGAGGTCGCTGTCATAGATCCGGGTCCGGCTGACGTGCAGCACATCAATGCGATTCTTGCTGCAACCAGTGGTGAAACCATCACGCATATTCTTATTACCCATACGCATATCGATCATTCACCGGGTTGTCGTATTTTGCAGCAGCACTGCAACGCACCGAGTTACGCGTTCGGGCCGCACGGTGTGACCGAAGACGGTGGCGGGTTTGGCGCTGATCTCGACTTTACCCCCGATCGGCGCTTGCACGATGGTGACACGGTGCAGGTGGGTGATCTGGAGTTGCAGGCGCTGCATACACCGGGACATGCATCGAATCATTTAAGTTTTTATCTGCCTGCGGAAAATGCATTGTTCTGCGGCGACGTGGTAATGGGCTGGTCAACAACTATTGTTTCTCCGCCGGATGGCAGTATGAAAGACTATATGGCGTCTTTAACGGCGCTGATGCAGCGTGACGATTCTGTATATTACCCGGCCCACGGCGCGCCAATTACCAACCCCGGTATCTATGTCCGGCAGCTTCATGCGCACCGTACCGAACGTGAAAATCAGGTGTTGGCGTGCATTGGCAAGGGTGTGCACACGGTGGCAGATATGCTTCCGTTGATCTACCGGCATCTTGAGCCTGAAATGTTTCCAGCGGCTGAGCGCAGTTTGTTCGCCACGGTTGAATGCCTTGCGCTGCAACATCGAATAGTCGCCGAGGAAATCACCATACACGCAGCGTTTTATCTGCCGAACGATTAACACCAGTGTTGCTACGAATGATTGACGGTGTGTAACTAACTGTTAACGGTAAGCGATTTATATTGTTTCTGCTGTCTCAAACTACCAGTCAAACCATACATCTGATCACTTGCTTATCGTCCGCTGCGATAACAACCGGTGATCGAGGAAAAACAACATGACCTTTCCAAGGCCAGTGGTTTTCGTTGCACTTGTTGCTGCCTATTTCATCGGACATCTGCTGACGTTGATTGATCAGCAAAAAGCAAAGTCCGCGGTTTCCCAAACGGACCTTATCGATAAATCTGTGATCAATCAGCGCCTTGCCTGATCTGAATCATCTCTTATTTGATTTATCGTGATCTGATTTATTGCCAGTAATCTGCCGGAGCAATCCGGTCTCGGGGTAGTGTGGTCGTTTCATGGAAACAGCTGATCTTTCAAAACTGCTGAGTTATGTCGATCTTGTCTGGCTGCTGCCTCCGTTGTTGTACGGTGTGTTTATTGTCAGCCGCATTATCCCGATGGATAGTCTGGGGCTGGTGCCGCGCCGGTTTTCGCGACTGCACGGTATATTGACGATGGCACTACTGCACGATGATCTTAAACATCTGCTGGCCAATACCGTACCGTTGATTGTGCTGCTGGCGCTAATGATACTTGCCGGTCATCCGCACGCACTTGCAACATCAGTATTGATTCAACTTTGCGGTGGTGCTGCGTTGTGGCTGGTCGGCAGACGAGCCAATCACATTGGAGCCAGTCTGCTGGTATTCGGGTTAACCGGGTTTCATATGGCGGCCGGGTACTTTCAAAGCAACATCACGACTATTGTCTTTGCGCTGCTGGTCGTTGTGCTCTATGGCGGTACTTTCCTGTCGAGCATAGTGCCATGGAAACAGGGGTCTTCATGGGACGGGCATCTGTGTGGATTCCTTGGTGGAGTTGCGGTGGCCTATGCGCAGGCTCTTGGTTTGTATGAGTCACTGCCGCTGTGATAGTTGCTGGTCCGCAAAGCTATACTGGAATTGAGAAATAGTCGGACGGTCTGTGATCGAACCCGGCTGAAATTTCTTGTCCAAGGCTCTACTCCCAGGCAGCTAAACCGTCATGCAAGAAAAAGATTTGGTGTTTATCGGTGGTGGTCATACGCATGCACTGGCTATTCGTGCAATGGCCATGCGTCCGATAAAAGGTGTGCGGCTGACATTAATTTCAGAGCAAACATTAACGCCTTACTCCGGTATGTTGCCGGGGTTTGTTGCCGGTCACTATAGCTATGAAGAGGCACACATTGATCTGAACCGGCTTTGTCAGTGGGGCAATGTCCGGTGGATAAAAGGGCGTGTAACCGATCTTGATGTCAGTCATCGCAAAGCATTTGTCGATGTCGCGAACAATAAGCATCAGGTTGAAGTGTCGTACGATATTTTGAGCCTCGATATCGGTTCCACACCTGATCGCAGTGTGACCGGTGCTGAACGCTTTGCGGTGGGGGTCAAACCGGTTAGTCAGTTTGCTGCCACCTGGAACAGGTTGCTGGAAACTTCTGCTGACGCCGGTCAGTCAGCGTGGGGTGTGATTGGCGCCGGTGCGGGTGGAGTAGAGTTGGTGCTGGCAATGGTACACCGGATAGGTCACCTGAACTACCACCTGGTGTATCCGGGGGAACATGTGTTGCCCGGTTATCCGGACAAGCTGGTTGCCATTGCAGAGGACAAACTGCGCGCCAGCGGTATTACATTGCATCCCGGATTCCGCGTTGCCGAGGTTACGCAACAGGGGCTGGTCAGTACCGACAACAAAACACTGAAGCTTGATCAGAGTATCTGGTGTACCGGTGCCAGCGGTTCGGAGTGGTTGCGACAAACTGAATTGAAAACCAGTGCCAAAGGCTTTGTTGAAGTCGATGAGTATTTGCGCAGCGTTAGTCACCCGCAGGTTTTTGCATCGGGAGACTGTGCCGATATGCTGCACGACCCGCGTCCTAAAGCCGGTGTCTATGCGGTTCGACAGGCACCGTTTCTAGTAGAAAACCTGCGAGCGGCACTGACTTCCGGTAACAGTAAAAAGGTCACGTTGCAAAACGACTTTCTGTCACTGGTATCGCTGGGTGATAAATCTGCGGTGGGTTGTCGCGGCGGCTGGGTAGCATCGGGCAGGTGGGTGTGGCGTTTGAAAGATCATATCGACAACAAATTTATGCGTCGTCTAAATGACCCCGGCGAAAAAATGAAAATGGCTGCAGCCGATATCGACGGGCCCATGCATTGCGCCGGCTGTGGCAGCAAACTTGGACCCGAACTGCTTGAGGGTAACCTTGGCAAACTGGTGCAGTACCAACAGCCATCAGTGACCCCGGCTTTGGGCAATGCAGAAGATGCCAGCCTGTGGCAGGTGCCTGATGGCATGCATGCGGTTCAATCGATTGACGGCTTTAGAAGTTTTACTAACGACTTATGGCGGCTTGGAACCATTTGCGTCAATCATGCATTGAGTGATCTTTACGCCATGGGTGCAACACCTGCCTGTGCACAGGTTTGGATTAATCTGGCGTTTTCCCACCCGCGTTTGCAAAAGCGTGATCATCTGTTGTTAATGTCCGGCATTGCCGATGCACTGCATGAACAACAGACCACGCTTGCAGGCGGTCACAGCACCGAGGGGATGGAAAACCATGTTGCTGTCGTGGCAAATGGTGCTGTCGATCCTCAACGTATCTGGCGCAAGAATACCGCGCGTGTCGGTGACGTACTGGTGCTGACTAAGAAGCTGGGCACCGGTGTGGTACTGGCGGCAGATATGCAGGCGCGTGCGCCGGCGCTGGCCGTTGATGCGGCGTATCAATCGATGATGTTATCAAACCGTGATGCTGCGATTGCGCTTGAAAAGCTCAATCCATCGGCAGTGACCGATGTAACCGGCTTCGGGTTGCTTGGGCATTTGCTTGAAATGTTTAATAACGGCGACGGTCAGTCAACCGGGGTGATAGTGCATAGTGCGGCGGTGCCGGTGCTTGAAGGTGCCCGGGCACTGGCAGCAAGCGGCTTTCGCTCAACACTTTACCCGCAGTTGCAGCCATTGACACTACAGGCACAGATTGAAACCGGTGTTGATACTACTGTTGTCGATCTCATGCTCGACCCGCAGACCAGTGGAGGTTTACTGGTGGCGCTGCCGGCAGAAAATGCCGGCACCTATATCGACGCGCTGGACGGTGATGCCGTTATTATCGGTGAGGTGGTAAACTCGACAGTTGCAGTAATCATTAACTAGCGAAAGCGGGAGTCCCCCCAGCTTTGCTGGGGAGGCCATCCAAGTTTGAC
>CAYZVB010000005.1:0-44552 GCA_964481315.1 uncultured Granulosicoccaceae bacterium | reverse complement strand
CTGCGAGCACAGATTGAGCCATTGCACCGCATAATCCGTCTGATGGGACTGCCGCTGATCAGCGTGCCGGGTGTGGAAGCCGATGATGTGATTGGTACGCTTTCACATAAAGCAGCAGAACAGCAGCAGAAGGTAGTGATCTCTACCAGTGACAAAGATCTGGCTCAGCTGGTCAACGAACACGTGACACTGATCAACACCATGAGTCGCACCACGCTCGACATTGACGGTGTGGTTGAAAAATTTGGTGTTCCGCCGGATCGGATTGTGGATTACCTGGCACTGATGGGTGATTCATCCGACAACATTCCGGGTGTTGTTAAGTGTGGTCCCAAAACCGCGGTTAAGTGGCTGAATCAGTTTGGCAGTTTTGATGAGGTGCTAAAACGTGCCGATGAAGTTAAAGGCAAGATCGGTGAAAATCTGCGTGCGGCCGTTCCAACTCTGCCGCTTTCGTATGAGCTTGCCACTATTAAGCTTGATGTTGATCTGGAGCAGGCAGTCGATGAACTAACCATTGCCGACGCCGACACAACAGAACTAAAAAAACTGTTGAAGCGCTATGAATTTAAAGCGTGGCTTAACGAACTTGAAGGCGGAAAGGCCAAAACAGAAACCACCGCACCCGCTGTGCCTTCTGCACCAAAGATCGACAAGCGCGAGTATGAAACCGTCACCACCCAAAAAGCGCTCGATAGCTGGCTGAAAAAAATCAAAAAAGCCGGAGTACTGGCAATAGACACTGAAACCACCAGCATTAACTACATGGATGCCGAAGTGGTCGGCTTGTCGTTTGCGGTTGACATGGGAGAGGCGGCTTACCTGCCACTGGCACACGACTACGAAGGTGTACCGGAACAGCTTGGCCGTGACGATGTGTTATCACAATTCAAACCGTTGCTCGAAGACGAGGCGGTTTTAAAAATTGGTCAGAACCTGAAATACGACCGCAATGTGCTGCTTAATCATGGCATTGATTTAAAGGGCATAACGCATGACACCATGCTGCAGTCTTATGTGTGCGATGCCGCAGCCAATCGTCACGATATGGATGCACTGGCGAGTAAGTATCTGGATAAAAAGACCATTCACTTTGAAGACATTGCCGGCAAGGGAAAGAAGCAGCTGACGTTTAACGAAATTGAGCTGGACAAAGCTTCTGAATACGCCGCCGAAGATGCTGATATCACGCTTCAGTTGCACAATGTGCTTTGGAAAATGCTTGAAGCAGAGCCGGCACTGGAAAAGGTGTACCGCGACATTGAAATGCCACTGCTCAATGTGTTGTCGACGGTGGAGCGCAATGGTGTGGAAATTAACGCTGAGATGCTGGCAGCTCAGAGCGACGAACTGACCACCTCGATTAAGGAAATTGAAGCAAAAGCGCATGAAGACGCCGGTCAGGAGTTTAATCTGGGTTCTTCCAAGCAGATCGGTGAAATACTGTATGAAGTAAAGCAAATACCGGTGGTGCGCAAAACCCCGAAGGGTCAGCCGTCTACTGCGGAAGATGTGCTGGAGCAGTTGGCGATGGAGCATGCGTTGCCAAAACTGATATTGCAGTACCGCAGTCTCAGCAAGCTTAAAAGTACCTACACCGATAAACTGCCGTTGCAGATCAACGAAGCAACCGGCCGGGTGCATACCTCTTACCATCAGGCGGTGGCCTCAACCGGTCGACTGTCTTCAGCCGACCCTAACCTGCAGAACATTCCGGTCAGAACCCACGAGGGGCGACGCATACGTGAAGCCTTTGTGGCACCGGCCGGGTACAAACTGCTGGCGGCCGACTACTCACAAATCGAGCTTCGCATTATGGCGCACCTGTCCAACGATGAAAGCCTGTTGAAAGCTTTCGCGGAAGGGCAGGATATTCACAGTGCTACCGCAGCAGAAGTGTTTGGTAAGTCGCTTGATGATGTTGACGCCGATGACAGACGTGCCGCCAAGGCAGTGAACTTCGGGTTGATCTACGGCATGTCTGCCTTTGGCCTTGCAAAGCAACTCGATATCCCGCGCGGTGATGCGCAACAGTATATTGACCGTTACTTCGAACAGTTTCCGGGAGTAAAGATCTACATGGACTCGACCCGACTGAATGCCAAGCATCAGGGCTATGTCGAAACCGTACTTGGCAGGCGTTTGTATCTGCCGGATATTAACTCCAGCCGTTATCAGATGCGTCAATACGCAGAGCGCACCGCAATCAATGCCCCGATGCAGGGAACCGCGGCAGATATTATTAAAGTTGCCATGATCAGGGTTGATCAGTGGCTGCGTGAAAGCGCCATCGACGCGCGCATGATTATGCAGGTACACGATGAACTGGTACTTGAAGTGGCAGAATCGCAGGTACAGGCGGTCACTGAAGGCATCTCTGAAATCATGATGCAGGCAGCCGAACTCAGTGTGCCGCTAGAGGTTGAAGTCGGCGTTGGTGATAACTGGCAGCAAGCGCATTAGTGCTGTGAAAGAGCGAGAGTTATAAATCTTATGATCGACGATCCTGACGGCCAGACTGTTGCCGCCAAAGCCGGACATTTTCTGGATGTACACAGTGGTGCAGTAACGCCTGCGGTACAGCCGTCCACCACGTTTGCAAGAGATGACCGCTACGACTTAATCAACGCGGCCAACAGTTATTCAAGGGATGATAACCCGACGTTTGTGCACGCCGAACGCACGCTGGCTGACCTTGAGCATGGTGATGAAGCGCTGTTGTTTGCTTCCGGTATGGCGGCGATTGCGGCAATCTTTTATACGCTGCAGCCGGGCAGTCATATTGTGGTGCCGGACTCTATGTACTGGGGAGTAAAGAGCTGGTTACAGAACCACTGTGAGCGTGTGGATATTTTTATGTCCGAGTACGATCCGGGTGACGTTTCGACTATTGAAAGTGCGATGCAGCAACACAACAGCACCAGTATTGTCTGGGTGGAAACACCAAACAATCCGTACCTGTATGTGACCGATATTCAGGCAGCAGCAGAGATAGCCCATGCCAACGATGCCATGCTGTGCGTAGACAGCACCGTTGCCACGCCGGTCTTTACCAAACCACTTGATCTGGGGGCTGATCTGGTGGTGCATTCGGCCACCAAGTATTTGAATGGTCACAGCGATGTGTTGTGCGGTGCACTGGTAACCCGCGACGAACATCCGTTATGGCAGCGCATTGTTACCGAGCGACAGCAGGCCGGAGCGGTACCCGGAAGTTTTGATGCATGGTTGTTATTGCGAGGCATGCGTACCCTGTACGTACGCGTGAAAGAGGCAAGTAATAATGCCATGCAGATTGCCGAATTTTTGGATGGACATCCCGCCGTGGAAACTGTCTGGTATCCGGGGCTTGCCAGTCACCCGGGGCATGAAATAGCAAAACGCCAGATGCAGGGAGGCTTCGGTGGCATGTTGTCTTTTGCTGTCAAAGGAGGAAAAGACAAGGCAATTAAAACTGCCGGCCGGCTGCAGCTAATTACCAGCGCGACGTCTCTTGGGGGGGTGGAAACGCTGATCGAGCATCGTCACAGTATTGAGCCGGAAGAGAATGGTATTCCTGCCAATCTGCTCAGACTTTCAGTCGGTATTGAGCATGTTGACGACTTGATTGCCGACCTTGATGCCGTGCTAGGCGTTTAATGCCGCAGCATGCGGCGCAGGTTCACTGACACCGCTTAGTTGCTGTTCGATTGAGCGTATCATCATGCAGGCGACGTCCTGACCGGTTGCACTTTCAATTCCTTCAAGGCCGGGTGATGAGTTCACCTCCAGCAGCAGCGGTCCGCGACCACTGCGGATAATGTCGACGCCTGCAACATCGAGCTTGAGTGTTTTTGCCGCTTTCACTGCCAGTGCTTCTTCTTCGGCGGTGATGTCGGTCAGGGTGGCGGTGCCACCACGGTGCAGGTTGGCCCGAAATTCACCGGGGGCAGCTTTTCGTTCTATGGCCGCAGCGACTTTGCCATCGATCATGAAGCAGCGCAGGTCACTGCCACCGGATTCTTGTATGTACTCCTGCACCAGCAGGTTTGCACGTAGGGACTTCATCGCGTTAATGACACTTTCAGCGGCTTTGGTGGTTTCGGCAAGCACTACACCGCGCCCCTGAGTGCCTTCAAGTAACTTGACGATCAACGGTGCGCCGCCAACCATTTCGATAAGTTTATCGGTATGGTTGGGTGAGTTGGCGTAGCCGGTAATCGGGATATCAAGCCCGTGCTTCTGCAGTAACTGCAGCGAATAGAGCTTATCGCGTGAACGCGAGATTGCATCGGCGCTGTTGAGTGCCAGAATACCCAGGCTCTCAAAGTGGCGTGTTAGCGCGCAGCCGTAAAATGTCATAGAAGGTCTGATGCGCGGTATAACGGCATCGAGATCATTGAGTATTCTGCCGTCGCGGTAGTGTACAGCCGGGTAGTCGGCATCGAGCTTCATGTAGCACTGGCTGATGTTTAGAAACACCATCTCATGCCCGAGTATTTCACCCGCTTCAAGTAGCCGACGGTTACTATAAAGGTTCGGGTTGCTGGCCAGCAGACCAATTTTCAGTCCGGTGCCCGGGCTGCGCATGGTCATGCCATAGAGTAACTCAAGCTGATCTTCTTCGACGGTTCCGTGGAGAAACTTCTCTTCACTGTCGACCAGTATACGACCGCTCATCGCCTCGCGGCCGAGCAACATGCGAAAACCCATTGCGTCGCGGTTTGTTAGTGTGAGTTGAATGTCCCAGGTATGGCCGTTGAGTGTTACCGGTGTACTGATAACAAAGCGGTTTTCGCTGGTAACGTTGGAGCTTCTTACCAGTCGGCGGTCAACGATGGGTGCTTCGCAGCGTATGACAGTTCGTCTGCTCTTTTGCAAAGGATGCAGATCGAAACGCACCCACTGTTCACTGCTGCCGTTGGCAGAGTTGCGTGTGAAAGGTTCGATATTAAACGCGTGAATCGATGAGGTCTTGGCACCTGAATCGACCCGGACCTTAACAGCGGCAATGTCCAGCTTGGGTAAGCTGCACCACTCTTGTGCACCGACAATAAACTTCTGATCTGACATGGTGATTACCTGTGGCTAACCGGGTCAACAATGTGACAGGTGCAGCGACAAATTCTCGGAAACAACGAACTGTGACAGACCGCAAGTTTTGCGCCACCGTAATCAGAATATGCCGCTTATGACCACTGTAAGCATTACCAAGTGTATTGCGGGTCTATGCAGTGACAGATCGATAGAGTAAAAATACCGCGTGGTTCAAATGGCTTGTGTGCGTGTAGTGCTGACAGGTATGGGGGTACTTTTCAGTATTTCGGCTGGTGCATATTTGAAATTGTTTCTACCAGGTTTGTTACATAGAAAAAGACGTCCTTGTAGTCGATCACAATTCCGGATTTCACTTAAACGAAAGTAAAAAAAGCTTGGCTTGCTTCCGCTTACCGCGACAGGCAAGCAGTTATTCTCAATCGCGTGGCACAAGACAAAAGTAGACTCAACAATCGCTTAAAAAAGGGTTTCAACAAAGCCTTTTGCTATTCGGATAAACAATGACAATAAATACCGGTGTTGGCGGAAATACCAAAGCAGTAAAGAGAATGTCTCAATGCAGTATCGGTTCATTACTTGGAAGCGCCAGCAGCTTCCTAAGAAAAAAGTACAGAAGCGCGAGAGATCTTAATGATGCAGAGTTTCTTTCACTGTTTGATATTCCCGAAGTCAATGAAAGAATTGATAACGGGTTTAACATTAAGGCAACTGCGGCACTGCTAAACCATTTCCGCGATCGTGTGCAGGACGGTTGGCTGAATCCGCCTGAGCAACTGATTGATCTGGCGTTTGACGTCAGAGCAGCAAGTGATGAAGAGCTGATCGCCCGCGCGGAACTGGTGCTCGACTATGATTTGGAAGTCAGTGGTATTCCTCCCGAGATCAACGAAGTAGGTGAGATCGACTGGCAACGAAATATTCTGCAGAACCGGGAGTGGCTGTTTCGCATTAACCGCCACGGGTGGTGGCCGCTGCTGGGGCTGGCGTATCAGCGTACCGGCGATGAGCGATACGCTAAAGCATTTGCTCTGCAGTTATCGGCGTGGATAAACAATAATTTTCCACTTGACACCACGCAGGCCGATCCGCACGTCTGGGCCTCTGAGCAGGTAGCACTGCGACTTCGTGTTAGCTGGATACCGGCGTTTGGTATGTTCTATCACTCGCCGTATTTCAACACTACGCGAAAGCTTGAAATGCTGCGATCAATATTCGATCAGGCGCGCTTTCTGAAGCAGTCGACGGCACAGAATGATCTGTTGCTCAATGGCGGGCTGGTGAGTGCCGGTGTGACTTTTCATGAAATGCGAGAGGCAGGCAAGTGGCGCAAGACAGCAGTGCAGCGTTGCCGTGAATATTTGCGTGGCAGTGAGCAGCACCGACCTGACTCATTGCTTGAAGCAAGCGACCGGCTGCACGCTTCATCGCTGGTTGAGGCTACCGCTTGAGGCGAGATCTGCCTGTACCTGCGATTGTTTAAATCCTGCTGAGCTGCCTGCGCGCATCACGCATCAGACCGGCGTAGTGTTTCTGCGCCCCGGTATCGTCGCCATCGTGGCCGAAGCGCCCGGCGTGATAAGCCGCCAGCAGGTTTTGCAGCGGCTTTTTGTGTACCGGCCAGTGTTCGATTAATCGTGCGACATAAGCTTCTGCGGTTTCCCCGTTGCGGCGACTGAACCCACGCGATGCAAAGCGGCGACATAACTTTTCCCACTGCAGCTGGCATAAGTCGGAGCGGTCGCGACGCAGCAGGCTCCAGGGCGCAAGTATCAGCGCAATCCACACCAGGATTGCCGCCATTATCAGCAGCACCAGTGTCAGAGCACCGGGCTTTTGCAGACCCAGTCGCTGCCACATTTTATTCTGGCTGCTGGAATCAAAGCCGATCACCATGCTTTGCCAGGTGTAGTTGATTTTGTCCCACCTCAGTTGCATCGACTTAAATACAGGCAGTTGTGCAATGACGTTGCGACCTTCATTGCGCAGTACTTCACCGATACCCTGCTCGATACGCTCAGGTGCCACTGCGGCGGTTGGATCAAATCGCCGCCACTGTCCGTCAATAAATGCCTCGGCCCAGGCGTGTGCGTCGGATTGTCTGACAATCATATAGCTGCCGTTGAGTTCACCGCCCTGATACCCGGTTACCACACGTGCCGGTATACCCGCCGCTCTTAACAGAAACACAAAGCTGCCCGAGTAGTGTTCGCAAAAGCCGCTGCGTGAGTTAAAAAGGAAGTCGTCTATGGTGTCGCCGGTTAACTTCGGTGGCGATAGTGTGTAGGAAAAGTTTTCCTGATTGAACATTCGCAGTATCTGATTGGCGAGTGCCGCATCGTCGGTAAACTGTTGTCGCAGTGTTGTTGCAAGTTGACGGGCGCGCGGGTGCCGTTCGGTGGTTAGCAGATACTCGGCACCGGGATGTGAGCTTGCATAAAAACGGTCCGTGACTACCGATTCGGTGCTGTAGCGTACCGGACGGTTAAGCTTGATGATGGCATCGAGTTGTTTTTCTTCGGTAATAGTCGCAATGACTTCCCGAGTGTTACTACGTGTGCTGCGCAATGGCAGTGACGCCGGAGCATCGAGTGCCGGCAGCCACGGGTTATTGCCCGGTTCCAGTGTGACGGTGTATTTCAGTCTGGCAGCGCTGCTGTCTGAGCTTTGTGTTTGCGTAAAAGTTTTGTGTTTTGCGCGCGGCAGAATAAACCATTCTCTGCCATCGAAGCCGCTGAGTACCGGCCCGCGCCAGTATAGATTATAAGGCGTGGGTGTGTGGCCCTGAAACTCTACCCGAAACGCAACATCGTCAGACTTTGACAGCGATGAAATACTGCCTGGTGACATTCTTGAAGATAAACCTGTTGTCGCTGAGCCATCGCCGGAAGTGCCTTCGCCCCAGCCCGGTGAGGTAACTCTGGGGACTGCTACAAACAACAGCATGGCAATAGGTATTGCCTGCAGTAAAAGCTTTGCGGTCAGATTCACCATGAAGCGCGTGTCGGTTGCCGCGTTGCCGCGCTGCAGTGTAAACAATGACAGACCGATGAAAAATATAGCCGGTATTGATGACAGTGCGGCTGCAATCGACTGCCAGTAGAAAAACTGGGTCATTAACAGAAATGCACTTAGTATTACCAGCAGACTGGCGTCGTGTCTTGAGTGGCTTTCCAGAAACTTAAAGCCAACCAGTAAAAACAGAAATGCCACGCATGGGTCGCGACTGAATATGTGCCCGTAGTGCATCACAATGGCAAACGCACCGATCAGTACCAGTGGTGTCATGATCAGTGACGGTAGTGACAAGTGACGGTTTAGTGCTGGTACAACCCGCGACAGCACCAGCAGTGTGCCCGGTAAACAAATCCAAAGGGGCAGATGTAGCAACAAAGGGATTTGTGTCAGCAGCACTGTAATGCCGAGCAGCCGGTTTGTTGATTCCGGCAAAGATGGCTGACGTTCGTTGTGCTTCACGAGCGCCTGGTTCCAATCATGGCCAGTTGTCGTAAACAGCTGCGTTTATGTTCAGCACCAAGCTGTGCACGACTGTGATGTCCGGTGAGTTCAAGGCTGTATGGAATTGCCATTGCATCAGCGCGTAATACCCAGGCGCTCAGTCTGGACAGCCGGTGCTCGTTATCCGGCACAGTGGCAGTCGCTGACCAGCTGAGTTGTAAATCGTTAGCCACCCGGCCTTCAGAAAATTCTTTGCTGTACCAGCCACCGCCTCTGGCAACGGTTTTCCACGCCACAGCACTGAGCGGGTCGGATTCCTGATAGCGTTTGAGTTGCTGGAACTCGCGTTCTCCCGGAGCCTTAGCATTGGCTTTTTGATTTTCGCTGTAACCCGCCGGAAACGCCGGCACTGGTTTTTCCGGAGCGGGATAAACGTAGCTGCCCGACGGTGCGTGCAAATACCCCCAGCCACGCCATAAGCCGAGTGGAAAATCGCTCGAGATCGTGATGCGACCGAGCCTGTGTTCACCGCGCTGTACAGCTTTAACGCGCAGCATCGCCGTACTGCTTTGCTTGTGGTTAATATCAATGACATCGGTAGCGCCGCCTGCTGCGAGGGTAATGGAGTAGCGGCTTTTAGCTCTGTTGCCGGTCAGTGTGATGGCATATTCGAGCGGGGTACCTGCAAAAGTATCTTCTGACTGAATCGAGTCAATAGTTAGTCCGGCCAGATTCAGATAGGTGGATAAAAGGCACGATGCAAACAGCCCGACCAGTATAAAGCTCAGCGCGTAACCTAAGTTTAATCCGTAGTTTATTGAAGCGAGGATCATCACCATGGCCACCACCACAAACGCGAGGCCGCGACCTGTAGGCAGTATGTAAATACGTTCGTGTTTAAGTGTCAGTGGCAGTGAGTCACAGGCATCGACACGTAACAGACGTTGCTTAAAACGCTCCCGTGGGTTTTGTGCCCGCGTAGCCTTAGGTGGTGCGGTGTCCGGTGTGTGTGTGTTTGTAAACGTTGCCAATGCGATGACTGCTCAGGCGACGTCGACCAGATTTAAAATTTCTCTGGTCACCGGTGCGCCCTGTTTCAATGAGCCGGTCAGTCGATGTGCCGCCACGCTGGTGAACACCGCCTGCACATCATCCGGCAGCACCATACTGCGGCCATGAATAAACGCCCACGCACGACTCATCGATAAAAGACTTAGCCCGGCCCTTGGACTCAGGCCGTTTGCACAGCCCCCGTCTCCCGCCATTTGCCGGGTTGCCTGCAGCAGTGCCTGCGTGTAATCGAGCACCGGTGCAGATGTGATTATCTGCTTTGTTTGAGACTGCCATTCGAGTACGTCTTCAAGCGTTGCGATGGCTGCGGTGCTGTCGACCAGTTGCCGCCTGTCACCGCCGGTCAGCAGCAACCGTTCGGCATCGACGTTCGGGTAACCCAGTTCAATGCAGCTAAGGAAGCGATCAAGCTGTGATTCCGGCAGCGGATAGACGCCGAGTTGCTCGGTCGGGTTTTGCGTGGCGACGACAAAAAAAGGCTGGTCGAGCCGGTAGCTGTTGCCGTCGATGGTGACCTGCGATTCTTCCATCGCTTCAAGCAGTGCGCTTTGCGTTTTCGGCGGTGCCCGGTTGATTTCATCTGCCAGCAACAGTGACGTAAAAATCGGTCCTGGGTGAAAGCGAAATTCCTGACTGGCGACATCAAAGATCGACAGTCCGGTAATGTCGGCCGGCAGCAGATCACTGGTGAACTGCACGCGGCTCCAGTTGAATCCCAGCGTCGCGGCCAGTGCACGCGCCAGCGTGGTTTTGCCGACCCCGGGCAGGTCCTCAAGCAACAGATGCCCCTGTGACAGCAGTGTCGCCAGTGACAGCTTGATTTGTGTACTTTTGCCGACCACCAGGTCGTCGAGTTGAGCAATGACATCGCCGATATGATCGTGATGCGACTGGCTCTGTTGTCCGGAAAGCATGTCTTACCCCAGGGAATGTGCAGCCCGGTTATTCCGGATCTGTTTTACACTCGGATCGGCGGCAATGTTGACACCTTGATGCCGGATTGATGACACATGTCCCGCCAGTGGCTGGTGGACAACGCAATAAAGCGCGTTATGAGGTAAATTCTTGGGAATAATTGTAAGGAATGATTGCCGGGCACTTGTTTTCAGTGGATTTTTACGCAACATTAGCGGCAATAGGCGAGCTCAGGGCTCGACATGGTGTCGGGAAGAGCTTTAAAAAATGATGCGCCTGTCTGGTTGCGCGGTAACTGTTAAGGCTGCAGTTCAATTTTACCGGCAAGTTGTCGATACGATTGGCGCGTGGTGCCGGTTGCCGAGCCGGTAGCTGGCAATATATAAGAAAACAATAAAAGCGGCTCGCCGCAGCGGTAGCATCACCCCGTAATGGAGTAGGCAGAGAATGTTTGGACTTTCCGGTCAGAACGCAAATCCGATTTTCACTCTGGAAGTGCCAGGGCGCAGCGGCGTGATTGGGCTTTCTGCCTGTCCGGGTATTCGTCTCGACAGCTCGCGTCGCGGCAATTTGCAACGCAACCTTAAACGTGACCTGACCGCAATGCAGGAGTGGGGCGCGACAGGTGTGGTTACGCTAAACGAAGCCGACGAACTTGACGGGCTGGGTCTCGGTGATCTGGGTAATCATATTATTGAGTCCGGGTTCTGGTGGCGTCACCTGCCAATCATGGATATGAATGTGCCGGTGCCCCCATTCGAAGATAACTGGAAGGTTGAAGGTCAGCAGCTGGTCGCATCGCTGACTGCGGGCGAACGGGTGGTTGTCCATTGTCTGGCCGGCCTTGGTCGAACCGGCATGATCGCGGCGCGCCTGCTTGTCGATATGGGCATGTCTGCCGAGCAGGCGATTGTCGAAGTGCGCAGGTTGCGACCTCGCGCAATCCAAACCACCGAACAGGAAGATTACGTGAAAAAATTCGCCAAAAAACCGGTGTTTTCGCGTAATGACCGATGGTCCCGCCTCCAGGGTCGTCAGCAGGCAACCAAGCAAAACCCGCCGGCTGCAGGCGATCTGAAAGGCTTCGGCACCTGACCTGCGCCTGCAGGCGGTTGTAAATACAAACAAAAAGTTACTTCCAATCTCCGCTGTCTGTGAGGCTCTGGCCCTAGACTCACGCGGAAATGTGGTATTTAATGTCCGCGGAGGTTCCGCACGCGCGGATCTATTGACAAAAAATACCTAAAAAAGATCGGAGGAGCTTGCATGCTCAAATCGCTGAATATTGATCCGGGCAAATGCACCGGTTGTCTGCAGTGCGAGATGGCCTGTTCACTGGAAAACGAAGGCGTGTTTAACACTGCCAAGTCCAGAATCAAGGTGTTTACATTCCACGAAGAAGGTCGGTTCGTCCCGTACACCTGTACACAATGTGACGAAGCATGGTGCATGCACGCCTGTCCTGTTGACGCTATTGTGCTTAATCCGGCTACCGGCTCTAAAGACGTTAAAAATGATCTTTGCGTTGGCTGTAAAGTCTGCACGATCGCCTGTCCATTCGGCACCGTTAACTACAACGCCGACTCTGGCAAAGTGGTTAAATGCGATCTGTGCGGCGGTGACCCGCAGTGTGCCAGCGCCTGCCCAACCGATGCTATTACCTACGTTGATGCGAATGCCACCGGTCTCGACAAAATGAGACAGTGGGCCGGCAAAACCGACAACGCGACAAGCACAGGAGCATAACCATGGCCTGGACCAGACAAATACTTCGAGTCAACTTAAGCGACGGCAGCTGCATTCCCGAGCCCCTTAATATGGACTGGGCAAACCAGTACCTCGGGCAGCGTGGTCTTGCCACCAGATACCTGGTGGAAGAGATCGATCCTCAGTGCGATGCACTTGGCCCCGACAATAAAATGATTATGGCAACCGGTCCGCTGACCGGCACCATGGCATCAACCGGCGGCCGCTATTCGGTTATTACTAAAAGCCCGCTGACAGGCGCAGTAGCGTGTTCAAATTCAGGCGGGTTCTTTGGCGCTGAGCTGAAAAACGCCGGCTGGGATATGATTATTTTCGAAGGTAAGGCGGCAGAGCCGGTTTACCTGCATATTGAAAACGATAGCGCGAAGCTGATGCCTGCGACTGATCTGTGGGGCTCTTCCTGTTGGGAAACAGATGAAAAGCTGCACGCTAAACATCAGGATCCGCAAATGCGCGTAGCGGTAGTTGGTCGTTCGGCAGAGAAAGGCTGCTTGTACTCGGCTGTCATTAACGATCTGCACCGTGCGGCAGGTCGCTCAGGTGTTGGTACCGTAATGGCTTCCAAGAACCTTAAAGCTGTGACGGTAAGAGGCACGCTTGGTGTTGGAAACATTCAGGATCCAGCGCGCTTTATGAATGCCGTTAATGCCGGCAAAAAAGTACTGGCAGAAAATCCGGTTACCGGTGAAGGCTTGCCGGCACTCGGTACCCAGGTACTGATGAATGTGATTAACGAAGTCGGTGCGATGCCAACGCGCAATATGCGTGAAACCCAGTTTGAGGGCGCGTCGAAAATTTCCGGTGAAGCCATGCTTGAACCTCGCGAAAGCGACGGCAAAGCCAACCTCACCCGCAACGGCGGCTGCTTCGCCTGCACTATTGCCTGCGGTCGTATTTCAACCATCGACCGCGAGCACTTTTCGGTCAAGGAAAAGCCGCAATACTGGGGTAACTCAGGTGGTCTCGAGTACGAGGCGGCCTGGGCACTGGGTTCAGACACCGGCGTTGACGATCTCGACGCACTGACCTATGCCAACTTCCTGTGTAACGAAGACGGTATGGATCCGATTTCCTTTGGTGCCACGGTGGCAGCGGCGATGGAACTCTTTGAAGAAGGGGTTATCACCACGCAGCACACCGATGGTGTTGAACTTAAGTTCGGTAATGCTCAGGCGCTGTGCTGGGCTGCAGAACAGGTTGCGACCGGTACAGGTTTTGGTGCCGATCTGCATCTTGGCTCGCGCCGTTTGTGCGAAAAATACGGCCGCCCGGAGCTCTCCATGACTGTGAAAGGTCAGGAGTTTCCAGCCTACGATCCACGTGGTATTCAGGGCATGGGTCTGACCTACGCAACATCAAACCGTGGTGCCTGTCACCTTCGAAGCTACACCGTTTCATCTGAGATTTTAGGTGTGCCTGAAAAGACTGACCCGCTGCAGACAGAAGGCAAAGCCGGTCTGGTTAAGGCATTTCAGGATGCCACTGCTGCCGTCGATTCTGCCGGGCTTTGCGTGTTTACCACGTTTGCCTGGACACTCGACGATATTGCTCCGCAAATCGATGCAGCCTGCGATGGTGAGTGGTCGCCGGAGCGTCTGGTAGAAGTGGGTGAGCGCATCTGGCAACTGGAGCGTGACTTCAACATGAAGGCCGGCATTACCGGTGCTGACGACACGCTGCCGCAGCGATTGCTGAAAGACGCTGCGAAGTCCGGTCCTGCCAAAGGCAAAGTCTGCGAGTTGGGCGATATGTTGCCGGAGTACTATCAGCTTCGCGGCTGGACAGCGGATGGACAACTAACTGCAGAAACACGCAGTAAGTTCGGCCTGCCCTCATAACAGGGCACCGCTTGGCAAAGCGCTTTGGTTGGCGCTTGTAGTATTGGAAAAGCGGCGCCGAATGGTCGCCGCTTTTCGTTTTTATGCTTAAAATTAACCAGCGTTTCTAATCGTAGAACCAAGAATCAGTCTGCCACTTTTCGTGGCATTGGAGAACACCATGATCTATGTCGTAGTCGGTGCAGGACCTGCGGGCGTTGTTGCCGCTGAGCAACTGAGAAAGCTCGATCCTTTGTCGAATGTCACCATCATTGGTGCCGAGCCTGAACCACCTTATTCACGCATGGCGATTCCGTACTTTCTGACCAATAAAATCGGAGAAGAAGGCACCTACCTGCGTAAGACTGACCAGTACTATGCGTCGAAAAATATTGCGGTGGTGAATAAACGTGTTCAGTCAATTGATACTGAAATGAATCGTGTGCTCACCGATGACGGTGATCATTATCGCTATGACAAATTATTGCTCGCGACTGGTGCCAGTCCGTCAGCGCCGCCTATTCCGGGCATCGACCTGCCGGGTGTGCATAACTGCTGGACACTCGAGGACGCGCGCGAAATTGTCAGGCTCGCCAAACCGGGTGCCAGTGTGGTGCTGATGGGCGCGGGTTTTATTGGTTGTATTGTGCTCGAGTCGCTTGCCCTGCGCGATGTTAAGTTGACCGTGGTTGAAATGGAAAACCGCATGGTGCCGCGCATGATGAATGATGTCTCGGGCGGCATGATTAAACGCTGGTGTGAGGAGAAAGGGGTGAACGTACATACCTCTACCCGCGCCGAGTCTATTGAACAGGTCGGTGCCGATAAGCTGCGCGTTAATCTCAGTGGCGGGCAGTCGATAGATGCGGATCTGGTGATTAGTGCAACCGGCGTTAAATCCAACATGCAGTTTGCCGTAGACAGCGGCCTGCAGGCGGATCAGGGTGTTGTGGTAAACGAGTATCTGCAAACCAGTAATGAAGACATTTATGCCGCCGGTGATGTTTGTCAGGGAAAGGATTTTTCCACCGGTGAATATACTGTACAGGCGATTCAGCCAACGGCGGTAGAGCATGCGAAAGTTGCGGCCGGCAATATGGTCAGAGGGCATCGCTCGCAACATGCAGGCAACGTGAACATGAACGTGCTCGATACCATTGGCCTGATCTCGGCGTCATTTGGTTCGTGGATGGGCGTGCCGGGTGGTGAGTCTGCGGAACTTTTGAATGAAGATGAATACAAATACCTGAATCTGCAATTCAAGGACGATGTGCTGGTGGGTGCCAGCAGTCTCGGACTGACTCAACATGTTGGTGTACTGAGAGGGTTGATCCAGTCTCAGACGCCACTTGGCGAATGGAAAGACCGTCTGCTGAAAGATCCAATGCGTATTATGGAAGCCTATCTTTCCTGTGCGCAGGCCCAGGCTGACCCTGTTTAATGAAAATAACTTTTAAGCTTTACGCGACACTGCAACACTTGCTTCCCGCCGATGCCGTTGACAACGCGATAGAGGTGGAGGTCGATGAGCAAGTGTCGCTTTTCGATGTTATTGACCGGTTCAGGGTGCCGCGCGAAAGTGCGCACCTTGTACTGATTAACGGAGTCTATTTCGGTGATGACGAACGATCCCAGGCAGGGCTGATTTCAGACGGTGATGTTATTGCTATCTGGCCTCCGGTAGCCGGCGGCTAGAACCCGGTATGCAGAAAATCACCTTTGCCCGTGAGATGGGGTTTACGCGTGAAGAGTTCGACCGCATCCTGCCAGCAGCACTGAATCAGCGTGAGTTTGATCGCAGTGCCTCTGGTATAAAGCTGCCAGTACATGGTGGCACGATGCAGCTGGTTATTAGCGAACAAAAGCACCGGAAAATTGCCTCCATTTCGTTACCCTATCTAGATATAGAATTTATTTTCGAAGGGTTATCTAATGCGCAGGTCGAGGAGACCATGCGATACTTCGACCTGAGATACCAGCGCGGCGGGGGGTAGCCGCACTTCGCTTGCGTTGAAAGTATGCGGGTTAACGTTTTTACCCGGGTTTTGGTGGCACAATAAACACAATGACAGTGGCGCGGATTTAACATGGCAGAAAACGCGATAGTTGACTCTCTGGGCAGGCAACTGCACGACTTGAGAGTGTCGGTCACCGATCGGTGTAACTTCCGTTGTGTCTACTGCATGCCGAAAGAGGTGTTCGGTCGCGGCTATCAGTTTCTGGCCAAAAAAGAGCTCCTGACTTTCGAAGAGATCGAGCGCATTGTGCGAATCTTCGCAGACCTCGGGGTCTGCAAAATCCGCCTGACCGGCGGCGAGCCGCTGGTGCGCAGTGAACTCGAAAACCTGATCGAGAAAATCGCTGCTATCGACAACATCAAAGATATCAGCCTGACCACCAATGCCGTACTCCTTTCTGAAAAGCGCGCCCGCAGTCTGCGCTCGGCAGGGCTTGGGCGGGTTAATATCAGCCTTGATGCGCTCGACGATGAAACATTCAAGGCGATCAACGACGTTGGTGTGCCGGTCAGAAAGGTACTCGATGGTATCGAGGCGGCGTCTGCTGCAGGTTTTGACTCGGTAAAAGTTAATATGGTGGTCAAGCGCGGCATGAACGAAGACAGCGTTGTGCCGATGGCCAGGTACTTTCACGGCACCGGCCAGATTCTGCGGTTTATAGAGTTTATGGATGTCGGCAACACCAATGCCTGGCACGACAACGCGGTGATGACGGCACAACAGATTATTGACCTCATCAACGCAGAACTGCCGATTGAGCCACTCGAGGCGAACTATACCGGGGAGGTTGCCGAGCGCTGGAAATACCGTGATGGTGGCGGTGAGATCGGCGTGATTTCTTCGGTGTCGAAGCCATTTTGCGGAGACTGCAGCAGAGCGCGTCTGTCAGCGGTTGGCAAACTGTATACCTGTCTGTTTGCGGCCGATGGTTACAACCTGATGGAACCGCTGCGCAGTGGTGCCAGCGATGCTGAACTTAGCGGGAAGCTGCAAAAACTCTGGTCACGACGTCGCGACCGCTACTCTGAAACCAGAACGGTTGAGTCGGTGCTGCGGCCGAAAGTTGAAATGTCTCATATTGGTGGCTGAATCAGTGCAACACCGTGCTGCCTTTCAGTCTGCTATGCGCAGCTACAACGCCATGGAAACTACCAAGCGGCGTCATTTCGACTATCTGACGATGCTGGAAAGTAAAAAGAAGAAATTCAACCTCGACATCACTGCCGATGAGGCGGCAATGCTGGCTTCGCTGCTGCAGGATCACAATGATGAAGTGCTGGCGTTTAAAGCGCGGAGCGATGCGTTGAAATCGAGCAATGCAGAAGCGCATAAGGCGTTATTTGAGTATCTGGCCGAAATCAACCGGGCCATAGCGCCGATGTCGCAAAGTCTGGGGCACTGATCGGGCCCCGACTATCGAATTGCAACAGTTTTGCAATATGTATCCTTTCTTAACGATGGGTAAGTCCTGCGCCATCTAAATTGCAGTATTATCGTGATACCAGTCACAATTTCAGCTGTGAATTTCCGGCGACAACCTGGAACACCATTTCAAACTGTGAGTCAGGTCGTTGCTTACTTTCGGCGCTGAATGCTTTTGAGGCATTTCTATTACACATGTCCGGTCTGTGGCCGAAACAGTGTGTGAAGAGTGTCATCCGCCTCTTTGAGCATTCACCCGAAGCTCCCGGGCTCTGCGAACAGCGTGAAAACAGGCGTAGCTGGAAGCAACGGGCGTCTCGGCTTCATGCAAAGACGCAGTCTGTTCGGCATTTCGGTTAGCAACAATCCGGTTAGGCAAGGTGATTTCAGTTGGCAGTCAGAGTGTCAACACTAGACTGCGATACGTTTTCACTGCATGGGTAAAAAGATGAAACCATTAATACAACAAATTACAGCAATCGTCTTTTGTCTCTGGGCGTGTGTGTCATTTGCACAAGATGCCTACACACTGAGTCCAGGTGACGAAGTTTCAATCACCGTGTTTGGCGAGCCGGACCTGTCAATGAGCGTGAAGCTTGACGGCAAGGGTGTGATTAATTTCCCGCTGCTCGGCGCAGTTAACGCACAGGGCCTGACGGTGTCGGAACTTGAAGGCACCATCACCCGTGAACTTACCGGTGCATACCTGGTGAATCCCGATGTGCGTGTGTCGGTGGCTGAATACCGCGAGGTCTTTATTAACGGTGAAGTTAATAGTCCGGGGGGTTATGTTTACAAGCCCGGCCTGACACTCGACAAAGCAATTGCGCTGGCAGGTGGCTTTTCTGAAAAGGCATCGAAAGAGCGAATCATCCTGACTCGTGTTATCAACGGGGTTTCACAACAGTTCAGCATGCGCTCGACTGACACCGTATTGCCGGGCGACATTATTTCTGTTTCCGAATACCTGCAGATCTTCGTCAATGGCGAAGTGCAGCGACCCGGTAACTACCCCTATCAGTCGGGCTTAACACTTGAAAAAACAATTGCGCTGGCCGGTGGTTTCACCGGGCGTGCATCAAAAAAACGTATCAAAGTTTCTCGAGACATTGACGGGCAACAGCAACAGGGCAGAATCCGCATGAGTGATCCTGTCTACCCGGGCGATATTGTTTCAGTGCCAGAAGGCTTTTTCTAAGGCGATTAGATTTTTATGAAATCACTTCATCCGCTAGACAGCACTCTTACAGAGTTCAAGAAAGACGAAGTAAACTTTAATCTTGAACGCTACGTGCAAACGGTTTTTGACAACAAATGGCGCATTGCGCTGTTTGTTCTCACCGTTCTTATTGCGTCGTATCTTATTCTCAATAGTCTGACACCGCAGTACAAAGCTACTGCAACGGTGCAGATTGAACAGAAAGAAAGCCAGGTTATTGATGTGCAATCGCTGTACGGGCTCGATACCCAGAGCGAAGAATACCTGTCTACCGAGTTTGAAGTGCTGAAGTCGCGACCTCTTGCAGAAAATGTGGGTAAGCGTGTTGACCTTGCTAGCCATTTAGCGTTTCAGGAAATGTAAGTTCTCGAAGACAAGATCCCCGGCCTTGCCTCTGTGCGTTACAGCATTTTCTGCATCCTTGGTATGGGTTCAGACGAAGTGGTGGATGGTGAAATCGAGTCCGAACTCACTCGTCGCGAACTGATTAAAGACTACAGCAAGCGACTGGGCATCGAGCCGATGCGCAAGACACAGCTTGTCGACATAAGCTTCGAAGCGCCGTCACCGTCACTGGCACGTGATGTGGCAAACGAACATGCTGCGGTTTATATCGAGGCAGATCTTGAAGCGCGTCTCGAGCGAACCAAAACTGCTGCATCGTGGCTGGCAGGGCAGGTTGAGGTGCTAAAAGGCGATCTGACCACGTCCGAACAACAGCTTGCCGACTATATTGAACAGGAAGGCGTTATCGATCTTGAGAACATTCAGGATCTGAATTCGCAGGAACTTAAAGATCTCAAAACTGCGCTGGTTCAGGCAAGTGCCAAGCTTGCACAGGCAACGATCCGCCGTAACCAGGTGCAGAATGCACGACAGAATGGCAGTCTCGATGCACTGCCATCGGTGCAGGCAGACAGCGTTGCGCAAAAACTCAAGCTCGACGTTGTACTCGCAGAGCAAAAGCGTGCGGAAGCGGCCAAGCGTTACGGCCCGCAACACCCGACTATGCTTGCTGCAACCTCAGACTTGCGTACCGCGCAGTCCGGTTTGCGCGGTCAGGTAAATCGAATTGTTGAAACCATTGAGTTCGAATATAACGCGGCACTTGCCGAAGAAAGTGACATCAAGCGTCGTATTGCGGGTGCAGAGCAGGAATTTTTCTCAACCAACCGCAAAGGCGGCAAGTACCTGGAACTTCAGCGTACGGTCGATTCCAACAAGCGACTGCTTGATTTGTTTTACGAGCGTGCCAAGGAAACCACTGAAACGGTTGATCTGCAAAGTGCGCACGCACGAATCCTGACACCGGCGGAAGATCCGCTGGAGCCGTCCAAACCTAAGAAGGCCATGCTGTTCCTGCTTGCCGGTCTGGGCAGTCTGCTGCTTTCAATGATGTACTACATCATGCGTGAGCTGTTTAACACCGGTATTCGTGACGGTGAAGATGTGGATCAGCGTATTGGTCTGCCTCTGCTTGGTTCACTACCAAGTATCAAGAAAGGTTTTGTTCGTCCTATCGTGCTGAATTCGCAGGATGATAACGAACGCTCTAAAGAAGGTGCCATCTTTAAAGAAGCGGTCAATACCGTGCGCACCGGCTTAATGCTCGATCGTGTCGACAAGCCGCACAAGACAATTATGGTGACTTCGACAATTGCCGGTGAAGGTAAGTCGACCATCGCCGGGCATCTGGCTTACAGCTATGCCAATGTCGGTCGCACTCTGTTGATCGATTGCGATTTAAGAACCCGTGGCGTCAGCACCATGTTCGGTGTGAACAAGACTGACATGGGTCTGCGGGAAGTATTGTCTGCCGAAGCGTTACTCGAGCAGTGTGTGATAGGCATAGACAATAACCTCGATCTGTTGTGTGCCAACTTCACACCGCTGAATCCGTTGAAACTGATCAGCTCTCCACGCTTTCAGTCTTATGTGAAAGAAGCATCAAAGAAGTATGACTACGTGATTCTCGATGCACCTCCGGTCCTGCCGGTCAGTGATCCGCTGGTACTGTCGGGCTACGTTGATGCCGTGATTTACACGATCAGGGCGCGGTCTACCCCTTACCAGCACATTAGCCGTTGTATGCAGTCACTTCAGCGAGTTGAAGCACCGGTTGTTGGCGTGGTGCTAAACCAACTCGAAATGGGTGGCACTTACTACTCCTACTATAGCTACGGCAACGCGTAGCCGGGATTGCCGGTGTATACCCATCAGAGCCATTTGGGGCCCGCCACCGGGCCCCTGCGTATGTCCGGTGACAAGTTGCGCCGGATCATGCAGGGTGTGCCGTTGTTTTTGCTGCTCGGCTGGACCAGCAAGGCATTCACCCCTGATTTGAATGCGAAGTCCGGATTGATGGCGCGTGATCTTGAGATGCGTCTCGAGATTGTGAGCTCCGGTGCCGCGCTGTGGAAGCAGTTGTTACTACCGGTGTTCACCATCGCCTGTCTGATGTGGATTATCCGGTCGCGTAATCTGCTTCGCGCCTACATGAGCGTGCTGTTTCCGGTCATGTTGTTTGGCGCTTTTCTGCTGTTGTCTTACTTCTGGTCCGATCACCCGTCCGACACAATGCGGCGTGCAATCCGCCAGGTGCTCTTATTCAGTTCTGTGGCAGGGGCGGTGGTTATTGCCCGATCACAAAATCGTTTTGTCGGGTACTTGCAAGTGTTTTCGATATTCCTGCTGATTTACGAGGCGGCGTTTTTATTAATGCCATGGATATCTTTTGATGTCTTCAACAAGTTTACCGGTCTGCACACCAGTAAAAACGAATTTGGTGGTATAGCAGGTGCGTTTCTGCTGATATCGGTTGCGGTGTATCGCTACTACGCCGAGACTGCATCTGAACGTCGCACAGCACTCTTGTGTGGTATTGGCTGGGGTGTATTGCTGATATTAAGCGGCTCTAAAACTCCTATGGGCTTTGTTGTACTGCTGGCGCCACTCATGTTGTACTCACAGCATCTGCTTCGTTATGTGTCGATTGGAGTTATTTTTCTCTGGTTGATGATAATTGTATTTATCCCGATGGCATTGATTGGCCTGGGTGAAGCACCTATTGATTTCTACCGCAGTATTCTTCCCGAAGAAGCTCTCACTGGTCGTACCGGTATCTGGTTTCACCTGCTTGCCGACATGAAGAAAGACTGGATGTTCGGTACTGCGTACGGCGCTTACTGGGGCGTCGGTAGTGTGCCGGAAGCACTTGATATTCAGTACAGCTATTACCAGTTGCTGCATACGGCACACAGCGGCTTTGTAGATCTGTGTATGGAACTCGGTGTGATACCAACGGTGTTCTGGTTGCTAATGCTACTGGTCTTTCTGATCTTTACCAGAAATGCGTCAGACCCGATGTCGTCGGTCATAGTCGCCTATGCGCTACTGCATAACTGCCTGGAAACATCATTTGTTCACGGCCTGCACTTTGTCTGGGTGATTATGGTAATGGCAATGATGAATATTCTGTATTCACAAGCCCAAAAACCCAATCTCGATGCAGTATTTCGCGCAATACGTGAGCGGCAGCGTGACGATGTTGAGTCGACCGGTGCAAGCCCTCAGACCGGTTAGAACCACGGGCCGGTGAGCCCGTTGTCGCAAGTGGAGGCATTCGTATGGCTCGTAATCCTGTCATTCTTGTTATTGCATCATCCGGTGGTCACCTGACCCAGGCGATGTGCGCAACCAGTACAGTGACACAGGAACTGGTGCTGGTCAGCAACAAGAATATGCTCAATGGCAAGCACTTTGCCCGTGTCTACACCATTAGAGACACTCAGCATAACGCGCTGGTTCATTTGTTGAATTTGTTTGTTGCGCTGAAAATACTGGTGAAAGAAAGACCCGAGGCAATGTTTAGTACCGGCGGTCCGATTTGTTTGCCATTTGCATTGCTGTCTAAACTTACCCGAACAAGATTTGTATTTCTGGACACCATGTCCAGAGTAACCGAACTGTCGAACTCAGGTAAGTTAATCAAAAAATTCGGTTTATACGATACTTTCCTGTGCCAGTGGAGTTCGGTTGCCGAGCAATATTCCGGAATAGAGTACTATGGCCAGGCCTTTGATCTTGGTGACAATGGGCACCAATGACTACCCGTTCACCAGGCTGCAACAAGCAATAGAACGCGAGCCCCTCTACCGTGACCCACGTTGCGAATGGTTTGTGCAGACGGGAGTGACCCGGGTGTCGTCTGCTCCTGCGTGCGGTGTTGTGGAACAGCTTATACCGAGAGCCGACATGGAAGATCTGGTCCGCCGCAGTGCACTGGTAATCAGCCACTGCGGTATCGGTAGTTTAAATCTGATGCTGCAGTACAAGAAAAGGGTGATCTTTGTGCCGCGAGTCAGCAGCCATGGCGAGTTTTCAGATGATCATCAACTGCAAATTGCCAAAGAAATAGGCAATCGGAAAATCACTGTGGTTTACCCGGAAGAAGATTTTCCCAGGCTGGATTATCAGCAACTTATTGATGAAGACCTGCTCACCGAGCCGGTTGATATCACCAATTACGATCTGGCGCGTGTCGTCAATTACAAGCTAACGGGTTAAGCAATGTTGATTTCTGTTTGTTTGTGTACCTATAAACGCAACACGCTGCAAAAAACGCTCGACAGTCTGGTTTCCCAAAACCTGCCTGACGGGTGTTCTATGGAGATTATTGTCGTCGACAATGATGTAGAAGAGTCCGGTCGCAGTATCTGTGATTCTTTCACCAATAGCGTAGTTCCGGTGAAGTACTTTGTTAATGCAGAACGCAATCTGTCTGCCGTGCGCAATGCAACTATGCAAAGGGCCGCCGGTAAGTATCTGGCGTTTATCGACGATGACGAGTGGGCACAGCCCGACTGGCTGGCAGCGTTGTATGCGGCATTACAGGAATACCAGGCAGATGCGGTGTTCGGCCCGGTGAATGTGATCTACCCTAAGGAAACGCCCGACTGGATTGCTGACGGTGATATGTTTGGTAAAAATAAACATGCCACTGGTGCGGTGCTTAAAAAAGGTGCGACCTCAAATGCGCTGCTGGACGCTAAATGGGTGGCAGAGCAGCAGTTTCAGTTTGACCCTGAGTTTGGTAAATCCGGTGGTGAAGACACTGATTTTTTTCACCGCATATACAAGTCCGGTGGAAAGCTCGTTTATACGAATAATGCTGTGGTATCAGAAACTGTCGAGACGCACCGGTTGAACATGGAATACCTTAAAAAGCAGAACGTCAGAATCGGTCAGACACACTGGAATTATCTGTGGTCTAAACAAAAAGGCACATCGTTTATTAAAACCGGTATGTTCGTTGTGGCGCAGGTTGTAGGTGCTGCGGGGTTAACCGCAATATCTCTCCCGTTTGGGAAAAAGCGATATGCCAAATGGTATCTATTGCTGGTAAGAAATCTGGTGAAAATCAAAACCGCTATGGTCGGTGGTAAATCAGTCGAGCTGTACGGTAATCAGTAACGATTAGTGACTGTCCGGCACGGATGCCGGACAGTATTTATGTCTTTCAGGCAGCTTTGGCTTTTACTTCTGATTCGAATACATCGCAGAGCTTTGAACTGACCGCTTTCCAGTCATACTTCTCTTCAATCAATATTCTGCCCTGACGTTCCAGACTTTCGCGAATTTCGGGATTGTCCATTACATCGACTACTGCATTGGCGAAGTCTTCCGGGGAGTCGCGCAGTAGTATGTTTTTGTTATCAGTGTGGTCAATACCCTCGGCGCCAAGCGTGGTTGAAACAATTGCTTTTTGCATGGCCATGCCTTCCAGTATCTTCAGCCGCGTACCACCACCGACCCGCAGTGGCACCACAACTACCGCGGCACGTGCATAGTAGTCACGCATGTCGTCAACAGGACCGGTAACAATAACGTTGCTGTCGAGGCTTGCAAGATTCTCGACTTCCGGTGGTGGACTTTTACCGGCAATGCAGAATTTTGCATCGGGCTTTTTCTGTTTAATCCGTGGCCAGATGTTTTTGTAAAACCACATGATGCCTTCGGTGTTGGGGTAGTAGCTAATGGTGCCGGTGAATAGAATCGTATTCGGGTCGATCAGCTGATTGCCGGGCTTGAAGAAATCGCTGTCTACACCGTTTGGAATAACGTGGCAGTTCAGATTTGCCGAGCGCTCCCTGAGTATATTTGCATCGCGTTCCGAGGTGGTCAGGCAGCCGGTAAATTTTTCGCAGTTTTCAATTTCATGTTCGCGGTACTTTTTCCACTCAGACTTTGCAAGCATTCGTCGCAGCGGGCTTTTTTCAGTTTCGTAGGTACGCTGCATAATTTCGTATTCAACATTGTGCTGATCAACGTAACTTGGAATGTCTGCTGTGATGTCGTAATAACCCATTTGCGAAAACTCCACTATCAACAGTTCGTATTGATTGGTGGCGAGATGATCAGTAATTGCCGTTTGCATTTCTTCGGAGTAGTACTGATGGTACTGGTAGGTTTTTTTCGAAAACAGGGACAGCAACTGATAGTAACGCTTGTGGTTTTTTTTCTGGCTGTTTGAAGCGGGTATGGTCTGAATATGAATGCCGTGAGACTGAATGACCTCAATGCCGGCTGCCTGCTCTTCGTTATCGGGTTCCAGACACAGCAGTGTGACTTCATGTCGACTGGCAATATTAATCAACAGATGAAACACCCGAATCAATCCGCCGTTGTTGAGCGGGTAGGGGAGATAGGGCGTTAGAAACAGTATTTTCATAGTTTTATTTTACAGCGCTTTCTTGGTGTCGGGATAGAAGCGCGCGTTAAATGAAGTTACAAGTTTGCCCGCGGCCAACTGCAGATCGCTGCGCAGTGATGGCGTTGCGATCAGGCAGGCAATGACGAATACAGGAAATACAACCATTGACAATGCAAAGTGATTTGCAAGAAAAAATACCACTGCGGTCGCGCCGAGACACAGCAGAACATTCAGTGCAACAGGTGTTAGATCGAGTTTGAAGCCGGCTCTGTTGAGCCAGAAGAAATAGAGGAAATTCATCAGAAGCTGCGTTAGTACCAGTGCTGCAATCGCACCCTGATAGCCGTACCATTTGAAGAACAGATAACAAAGGATCACATTAAAAACGCTCGACACCAGGCTGACCTTGACCGGCAGAAATTTCTCACCGGCAGCGACACCAAAATAACCCATCAGCGTTTGCAGTGATCGTAGCAAAAGTACGGCAAAAAACATCGTAGCGGCATCTGCGACACTGATGTATTTTTCAGTGAAAAATATTTTGATGACCGGTTCTCTGAGAATTGCAAATGCCACAATACCGCTGCAGATAATGAAAGAAATCCAAAGCAGTGAGCGGTTGGCAAATGTCTTCGCCTCTGCGGTATTCTCGTCGGCGAAGTAACGCGTTTGAGTCGGGTAATATACATTAACAAAGGACTCGAACAAACGGGTTCCGGCATCGGATAGTCGTTCGGCAATACCAAAATAGGCCATCGCAAGCGGCCCGCCGAATCCAGCAACAATGTATTGAGATACACGCTCATTGCCAAGGTTCAGCAGTGCATTTAAATAGAGCGGGTAGCCAAACTTCAGAATTTCTTTTCCGCCTTTAAACTTTTCCCGCAATGCCGCCGTCAGTCGATCACGGGTTCTGCCGGCCGCGTAGAGAATGGAGGCGAGAAACGCGATGATTTCAATAGACAGTACATGCTTGACGGTCACATCGGTAACCAGCAACAGACACAGTACCAGTGCCGCTTTTAGCAACGCTGCCAGCACCTGGGTACCGGCATAGACACCGAACTGTTGCTCTGCCTGTAACAGCCGTAAAATCAACTCGCGAAAACTGTGCATCCAGTACAGCACCAGAGTCAGTAGTGTGACGTCTGCGATCAGGTTGATAAACGAAATGATGCCGCTCTTTTCGATCAGTACATACAACGCAGAGACTGCCGTGCAGGACAGCACTCTTATGGCGATAGCACTGCGCAGCAGTTGGTTGCGACCCTGATCGGACTCTTCCGGGTACTGTTTGACAAACGCAAGGTCAACACCCAAATCACTGAGCAGCTTCAGCAGAAATGTCACCATCACTGCAATGAAGTACAGACCCATGGTTTCTTTCTCCAGAATTCTGGCAAGAAACATCAGGGTAAAGAAGTGACACACTAACGTAATAAGTGCACCACTGAACGTTGCGCCGAGTGCCTTGAAAATTGTTCTGATCCCGTTTACTGGCCGCCATCAAGAGAGATAACTGCGACCGATTAGTACTGAAATTTGTTGGCTGCCGAAGACTGGCAGAATGTTATTGGAATGGCCGGGTTGTTACTGCAGAAATTTTCGCATGTGCTCGACCCCTTTTGGCGGTTTCGGTTGCACAGCAGTTTTAGCCTGTTCGCGAAGCAACGCATCAACGTGCCGCTCGATTTCCACGCGGAATTTCTCAATTGAGAAATTACTGGCATGTTGGCGAATAACGTCGGCCCGGAAGTTCTTATGCAGTCGTTCAAACCTGGCCACTGCATCTATCAGTGACTCTTCAGTTTGCTCTTCAAAAAGCAGACCGGTAATTCTATCCAGAACTGTCTCACGCGCGCCACCGCGGCCAAATGCAATGACTGGTGTGCCGCAGGCCTGTGCCTCGACCGGCAGAATACCGAAGTCTTCCTGAGCGGCGAAAATAAATGCTTTGGCCCTGCCGATGTAGTCCTGCAGTACCGTGTCCGGCTGATAGCCGAGTATTTCAATATTCGGTCCGGCCAGTGCTTTGATTTTTTTGTGCTCCGGCCCGTCGCCGATAATCACCAGCTTTTTGTCCGGCATGGAGCGGAACGCACTGGCGATAAGATCGATGCGTTTGTAGGGCACCTGCCTGCTGGCGGCAAGGTAAAAATCACTCTTTTCGTGGCGAACCGTGAAACGATTAATATCCACCGGCGGATAAATAACCGAAGCTTCGCGGCGATAGGTTTTGTTAATTCTGTTGCGAATGTACCCCGAGTTTGCAATGTACGAGTCAACACGGTTGCTGGACACCACATCCCACAGTCGCATGCGATATAAAACGTAGCGGACCAGTGTCGATTTGATCCCGCGGTTCAAGCCTGTCTGAGACAAATACTGTGACTGCAGATCCCACGCGTAGCGCATTGGTGAGTGGCAGTAGCAAACGTGCAGCTGATCGGGTGAGGTGATGACACCTTTGGCGACCGCTGAACTTGATGAAATCACCAGGTCGTAGCCGCTCAGATCGAACTGCTCAATGGCAACCGGCAACAGCGGCAGCATGTGTCGATACAGCTTCTTGGAAAATGGTACGTTCTGCAGTTTACTGTGGTATACGTTGCGGCCGGCCAGAAACGGTGCCTGGTCGCGCGGCAGAAAATCGAACAGCGTGTAGAGGTCTGCCTGAGGATAGATCGCCATTAGCTGCTCGAGTACGCGCTCGGCTCCGCCAACCAGTGGTAGCCAATCGTGCACCAGAGCCACTTTTTTTGCTCGTTCTGTACGAGTGCCTCTAAGTTTGCGGTTGTCCATTCAGGTAAATACCAATTCGGGATGTATGTACACGCAGCGCCGGTTTAAATGCGGTAAACGCAAGCATCCTCCCCAAGTCCGGATGCTTCGAATGTATCAAAAAATGAACGTTTCAGAAAACCGGCAACGCCTCAACTAGTATCGGCAAGCCACGCTTAATCACCACTGATCGGCGACAAATTTTCACCGAAACAGTGATTGCTATCGATAAGCGTGAATTTGTTGGCAAAATAGTGGCGGAATCGGACAGTTATGTAGAATTCGTAATAAAAATAGGTGCTAGACGGTTGTTTAGTAAGATTATTTGTATGTACTGCTGGTAATATGTTCAGTCGGTAATACCCCCAATTTAGAGAGAAACACGCCTGGATGAAACAGGTTTACTTAACTGGAATAACCACCACCGGTACGCCTCACCTGGGCAACTACGCCGGCGCAATCAAACCGGCCATCAAGGCCAGTCGTCGGGAGGGTACGGAAAATTTCTATTTTCTCGCCGATCTGCACGCCCTGATAAAAAGCCACGACCCGCAGGCTGTGCAGCAGTCACGGCTGGAAATAGCAGCGGCGTGGATTGCGCTTGGACTCGACACTGACAAAGCGGTGTTCTACTGCCAGTCCGATATTCCTGAAATCCCGGCGCTGACGTGGTTGCTGACCTGTCAAACAGCCAAGGGCCTGATGAACCGCGCGCATGCCTACAAGGCGGTGGTGCAGGAAAATGAAGAAGCCGGGTCACCTGATCCTGATCGGGGTATCACCATGGGGTTGTTCAGCTACCCGGTGCTAATGGCTGCCGACATTTTAATGTTCAAAGCGCACAAGGTGCCCGTCGGTCGCGATCAGGTGCAGCACATTGAAATGGCGCGCGACATTGCACAGCGGTTTAACCACCACTATGGCGACCACTTTGTGCTGCCGGAAGCCGAGGTCGCAGAGTCTGCGGCGGTGCTGGCAGGGCTCGACGGTCGTAAGATGAGTAAGAGCTACAACAACACCATCCCGTTGTTTGTACCGGAAAAAAAGCTGCGCAAGCTAATCATGCGCATCAAAACCAATTCCCAGGAGCCGGGCGAGCCGAAAGAGGCTGATGGCAACACGCTGTTTGAAATCTATCGCGCTTTCGCAACGACCGAGCAGACTGCCGAGGTGCGCCAGCGCTATGCCGACGGTATTGGCTGGGGCGAAATGAAACAATTTCTGTTTGAACATCTAAACTTAATACTGAGCGAACCACGCGAACACTACGAAGCGCTGATCGCAAAGCCTGAAGAAATTGCCGGTGTACTTGCGCAGGGTGCCGAAAGGGCGCGCGCGCTGAGTACACCGTTTTTGCAGGAACTCTACGATGCCGTTGGCATAGCTCCAATCCGCTAATACAGTCGAGAAAAAATGAAACACCAATTGCAACCTGACGACACCGACGCGCGATCACGCCCGCGCTCCGGGGTTATCAAGGCGGCGAAACCCGCCAGTTTGCACGACCACGAAACTCGCAGGCAGCGTCCTGTGGCACGGAGCAATGCCAGAAAAGCGGTTGATCGTGCTTCGGATGCTCTGCAGGATCAGTCCCTTCGCCGCGCAACTGCACCACGCGCCGAGCGGTTGAGCGAGTCGGTACCCGCAGAGCGGCAGGAACCGAAACGCAGTGCCATTAAAAGTCGTATAGCCGAGCGTGCCAAACGGCAATCCGCTGAACTGGACCAGACGCAGCCGTTGCATCAAGCGTCTGTCGACGCCCCTCCGGTAGCTCCGGCCACTGCCCGGTGGTATCAGTCGCGATGGATCAAGTACAGTCTGATGGGGGCTGCCGTCGCGCTAATGGTTGCAGTTGCCTTTCTTAAGCCGATCGATAATTCCAGTGAATCCCAGATCGACAGCGCGCTCACCAGAGCGCTGGTTGGGTTTGGTATTGCCAGAACCCTGAACGGCGTCATTTCTGTGGCTCAGGGCACCGAGTTCGCCGTGCAGCCGGCCGGTGTCGGAGTGAATTTTTCACCGGGCGAAATTCTGGATCCGGTTAATGATCTGGTTGAACGGTTCTCGTGGGTCATGCTGGTGGCCACCAGCTCCCTTGGTGTGCAGAAAATTCTACTCGAAGTCAGCAGCTGGATTGGCATCAGCTTTATGCTCGCCGGTGCGGCAGTGTTCTGGCTGCTAACCCGCATGCAGTCCGGTGCGGCATCATCGGTGGCAAAGTTTGCCAGCCGCGTGTTGCTGGTAATGCTGTTGCTACGGTTCCTGATACCGGTCGGGTCTATTGCCAACGACTGGGTATATCGTCAGTTTTTACAGCCGAAATTCGAAACCTCGTCGCAGCAACTGGAAGTTGCCAGTGAACGCATTCGCGAAATCAGTACGCGGCAATCCAACCCACCGGAGGAGTCCTCGTCGTTACGACAGAAAGCAAAGAACATTTATCAGTCGATGACCAGCAAGTTCGACTTTGACGGCATGCTGCAGGATTATAAAAAATCAGCTGAAGATGTCAGTGAACACGCGGTCAATCTGATTGTGGTTTTTCTACTGCAAACCATTCTGTTCCCGCTGATCTTTCTGTACGTGGTGTACCGGGCTTTCAGATACTTACTGTTGCCACCGTCGAACGCCTGACAGTTCGCTCTTATTGTGTTTCCGGCGGTGCGTCAGTGTTCGCATCGTCGGCCAGATACATATCAAGCAACTCATGAGCGTCATCTATACCGGTTTTTTTAAGCGCTGAAAAAGTCTGCAGCGTGCAGGGTATGCCTTCGCGTTCCAGGGTTGCTCCGGTGCTTAGCAGTGCCCGTTGTGCTGCCCCTTTGCTGAGCTTGTCGCTTTTAGTGAGCAGGCAGTGTAAATCCACACGCGCCTGCATGGTCCACTCAATCAGGCGCCAGTCGTGGTCGGATAGCGGGTGGCGGATATCCATCACAATCACCAGGCAACGCAGCGGCTGTCGCGAAAGCAGATAGCCACCCAGCGCTTTGCGCCAGTGCGCCAGTTGTGATTTCGACACCTTGGCGTAGCCATAGCCGGGCAGATCGACCAGGTAGCGTCCCGGTTTCACTTCAAAGTGGTTGATTAACTGGGTGCGGCCCGGCGTTTTACTGGTGCGGGCCAGTTTCTTGTTTCTGGTAATGACATTGATGGCACTGGATTTGCCGGAGTTTGAACGTCCGGCAAACGCCACCTCGGCCACACTATCGTCAGGCAACTGTTCAAGAGTGTGGGCGCTTTTTTTGAAGGTAGCGTTGAAATAGACAGGATTGATCATTAGACAGAGTGCAACTTAACGTACGCGACCCAACAGACTCGAAAACGGGTTCGAGATTTTGATACAATTGTGAGGTTTTCCCTCGTACGCTTCGATGTCTTTTGAAGCGAACCCCCCACAGGATAATTTCAGGTGTGATGATGCGTAAATCATTGTTCTATGTGTCTCTTTGTGCCGTACTGACGACGGTATGTTACGTCAAAACAGGGCTGGCCAGTGAGGCAAAAACCGATTCGCCGGCAGCGGTACCTACTAAAACTACTATCGCACACGGAGATGCGGCGGCTGGAAAGGCGGCGGCAGCTGTCTGTGCCGGGTGTCATGGCGTGGACGGTGTATCGGCGATACCCGCCAATCCCAGTCTGGCCGGGCAGGGTGCGCCATACCTGCTTAAGCAGCTAATGGAATTTAAATCGGGTGCCCGCAACAATGCGATTATGGCGGGTATGGTCGCCGCGCTCGACGACACTGCGATGGCAAATCTGGCAGCGTACTACGCTGAGCAAACACCGGCTGAAGGTGTTTCTACAGAGGAAAACCTGAAGCTTGGTCGCGATATCTACCGCGGTGGTATCGGTGCGATTGGTGTACCTGCATGCGCCAGCTGCCACGGCCCTGCCGGTGCCGGCAACGACGCCGCGAAGTTTCCGCGCCTTGGTGGACAACACGCAGAATATACAGCGTCGACGCTAAAGCAATTCAGATCCGGTGAGCGTGCAAACGATGCAAATAAAATGATGCGCATGGTGGCGGCACGTTTGTCTGATGAAGAAATCGCGGCACTCGCAAACTACATACAGGGTTTGTACTGATTTAACCTGTCTGCGGTACCATCCGGTCTCGCAGATTCGTTGCCACACTTAACGGAAAGGCACGGTTAAGGCCGACTGCGGAACACTGTGTCTTTCGTTTGCTTTTGTTCAACACATCTGGAAGAGACTATGACTTTGCATCCAACGGCGCTGATCAGGCGCTTCTTTTCGATAGCCTTGCTGGCCATAGCAGCCTCGACTGCCAACGCCCAGCAGGGTTACGAAAACCTGACTAACCCGGTTAAGACGGACAACCCTGAGAAGATCGAGGTGCTGGAGTTTTTCTGGTACGGATGTCCGCACTGCTATCAGTTTGAGCCGCACATAAAAGAGTGGCTTGAAACCAAACCGGAAAACGTCGAATTTAAAAGCGTGGCAGCACCTCTTAATCCGGCCTGGAAGGTTCACTCACAGGCGTTTTATGCGGCTGAAATACTGGGCGTGCTCGATCAGTTTCACGAGCCGATGTTCGATGCCATACACAAAGAAAAAAAGTCGATGCGTAAGCCGAAAGACATCGCTAAGCTTGCCGAGTCACTGGGTCTGGATGGCGATAAGTTCGCAAAAACAATGAAGTCGTTTGCGGTCGATGCAAAGATTCGTCAGTCAATGCAAAAAGCGCAGGAAGTGGGTATTTCTGCAGTACCTACCGTGATTATCAACGGTAAATACCGAACCAGTGGTTCGGTGGCCGGTTCTTATCCAAACTTAATTAAAGTACTGAACCAGCTGATTGCTCAGGAAAGCGAAGGCTAACGCAGCTTCCCTTACCATAGTTTTCCTTCCGGCAAACACTGCGTCTGGCCAACTGATAGCCGGATGCTTCCACTCTTTATTTTGGTATACAGCAAACAGGGCTGAAGCAGCACCTACCGGTGTTGCTTCAGCTCGTCGATTGTTGCTGCCATCAAGCCTTTTTCAGCAGATAACTGCGCCACCTGGCGTCGCAGGTCGGCGACATCGTTAGCAGCTGACGGTGTCGCAAGTCTGGCGTTTAACGAAGCAGTCTGGCGTTCCTGATCTGCCAGCTGAGTGCGCAGCTGATCTCTCTCGAAGCTCATCTGATCATAAGCAGATTTCATTTCCTGCAGCTGTACTGCTGTGCGATGGTCGCCACCTGAACGATTGTCAGCCTGTGATGTTTGCAGCTGACGGTTTTCCTGTTGCAGCTGTTCAATTTCACGGTTCAGTGAGTTAACCATTGGTCGCAGTCGCGCCACTTCGAGCTCGACGTCAGTGGCCTGCACACCTTCGTTGCGCAACGCCTGATCAACGGCACTCTGTACTCTTTCGTCAAAGCCTGCCTGTTCCTGCTCGAGCTTCAGTGACCATTGGCGAAAATCTTCCCGCTCGCGTTCAATGTTTTCATATTGCTGTCGGAGTCTGTAAAGTTCGGCCACTGCGTCCTCTCGTTCGCGGCTTTCGGTAGCAACACGTTCCCGCAGATCGGCATTTTCTTTGTTGGCCGAACGAAGCTCTGCTACCTCGCGTTGCAATGCAATGTAGCCGTCGTCGTTTTCAGCTGTCTGCAGCGTCTGCAACTGATGTCTGGTGTTGTCCAGTTCCTGGTTGAGTTGCTGGTTGAGTCGATCTTTCTGGTCTGATGATGACTTAAGCGCTTTGGTGAGGTTTTGCAGCTTGTGGTTTTTAGCGCGCTCTTCTTCGAGTTTCTGCTGTGCACCGTCGATTTCAGTCTGACCCGATTCAAGCCTGGTGTTGAGCTGACGCTGCTGCAGTTTGGCGCGTTCCACCTCTTCGCGGTTGGCGTCTATCTTGGTATTGAGTGCCGCAATTTTTGTTCGCAGGTTATTGTTTTCATCATCCAGTGACTGATTGGATTTTTTGAACCTGCTAACCACTCTGGCATGGTCTTCTTCAGTGTCTGCCAGTGTGTTGCGCCATTCGTTTTCGATAGCACGTGATCTTCGCTGACCACCGAGTTTTGCCAGTGCCCAACCGATTATCAGGCCTGCAAGTCCAGCGAGCACAAGGCAAATCAGCATCTTGGAAACAAGATACGTCAGAGACGGGCTCATAGAGGAAAGAGAGGACATTTAGTGTGGCTCCAACTTAGAGTTTAAATTCTATTCTACGGTTTGCAGCCTGGCCTTCGGGAGTCAAGTTGTCTGCAATAGGATCAGTTTCGCCGTAGCCGATAGGGCTGAGTCGGCTTTGTGGTACCTGTCGGTCAACGAGATATTCCTGTACTGCTATCGCTCGTCTGCGACTAAGTTCGAGGTTGGCAAGTGCTTCACCGGAGCTGTCGGTATGGCCGGCAATTTCAACGACCTGTCCTGAATAACTCATGATGACATCAGCAACTTCATTCAATACTGTTTTGGCATCGTTAGTTAGTGTGGTGCTGCCTTTCTCAAAGACGATCGCCGCAGTGTTGAGTGCGTTCAGTTCTTTTTGCAGCTCCTGCGCTAGTAATTCTTCTCCACTGAGTGCAATCGGTGCTGTGGCTTTCGGTGCGAAGTTGTTCACTACACTTAACTTGCCTTCGGTAATCTCTGCAGCTGCACTTGCCAGTGAACGACCTGAAATTCTGTCACTGATTTCTCCACCCAGTAGCATTTGACCGCTGTTGATACTGACCGAAAAGTTGTCCAGCGACTTGACGTTGTCGGTGACAACAATCGCCTCATCGATCCAGTCGGCCGTGGCAACGGTGTCATCGACGGTCAGGTTGTCCTGATAGTTACCCTGAAACAGTCTTGCTACGCTGTTGCGAATGGTGCTTGCTTCTCTGTCTGTGCTGACGATGCCGGAAACAATCTGCACGCCGTCGGAGTTACTGATTTTAAGCGAGGCCGGGCGTTTGGCTGGTGTTCGCGGCTGTACCTGCGGAGTTGGCAGTTTGTTGGACGGACCCTGCTTTTCAAATTCAGTGGTCACGTCGAGGTACTGTCCGAGTAGTCGTTTAGCAAGCTCCGCTTTTTGTTGTCCGAGGGTTTCGGAGCTGACAGTACCGCCGAGCGTCGCACCGGAGTGAGTAATTTTTATCGACGGGTTTTCGATATCGTCAATCTGATCGATCATTGCAACCGCACCGTCGAGCCAGCGGGGTGTTGCAGAACCGACGTATGTAGACATGTCGTCTTCGACATTGGCGACACCGAATTTGCCCGACACCGCATCGATAATGCGCTCAATAGAGGCTTCATCCGGCACAATGCCCTGTACTGTGGCGCTACCATCGTTGACCACAATATCGAGTGTCGATGGCGACAGCGATTCGTCGACTACCAGATCGCTGGCGTTGCCCTGATTATTTGTATTATTTTGCGGTGCTGTTACTGCCGCAGTGGAATCAGCTGATGTTGGGTCTGTATTTTCACCGGTTGTTGCAGAGGTATCGTTAGTAGCGGGCTCGCTGCCATTAGATAATCTGAGATTGTTATAAACCCGCGCCACTCCATAAGTGTCTGCTGCACGTTGCTCCGCCTGCCTGCGAATGTCATCTGACGGGACTACGCCTGCAAGCATTACATCCTGTCCGTCTACCAGTATGTTTTCGCGGCTGAGCCCGATCTCCTGCAGAGACTCTGAGACCCGGTTGTCCAGATCAGCTTCGATGTTGGGGCGTATTTGCGACAGGCAATAGTAGAGCGCCGCCAGGATAAGCATAATCCCCAGCAATAACAGTAGTATTGATGTGCCGGTGCCCGCCACTCGCGATGGTGTGGTTCGGTTAGATTGCATTACTTGTCTCTTTATTCTTATTTTTGGTCGCCACCCGCGCGCCGACAGCGGTATCGGCGCAGCCAGCTTTCGAGGATGCTGGCAGCTTTAACTGTATCCGGAATCGTTCTTCTTGTAAGGTAATTGTAGTCGAACCCGGACAAACCTCCATGAGACTAACAAATGTGCTGAATTGCTATCCTGACCACAATGAAAGTATTCCCGTGTCCGCTATTGTCAGTCTTTTGACTCTGTGAATTTATTGATGAAGATGGGGTTTTATAATCTTGCCGGATGGTTAACTGTATGCCTGTTGAGCATAGCGTCGCTGCCGGTTTTTGCAGATACAAAAGCAGTGATCAGCCATTGCAGAGATCTTTCTCTGGATCAGGCCGGCTTTATCGAGTGTATAAAACTGTTGGAAGTTGAGTCCGAGCTTTCTCTGGCAACTATCGAGTCGGAGTGGCTGACCTATTTGCAGGATGAACAAGACACATTGGCGGAATCGGATGATCAGTCTGCAAATTCGCAGCTTGATCAACTGCTGGCCACCAGTGTCGCGTATCGTGAGTACCGCAACCAGCACTGTGACTTTGTAGCGTTCGGGCTCGATGAAGATTCCATGCCGGTGGCAGGCGGCGCCTGCCGTGTTTCGATGGATCGCGAGCGTGCAAACCAGTTGCGCGCAACGTTGATCGAGCAGCGTGTCAGCGCGGCAAGTGGAAACTTTTATCGCGGTTATTATCTGCAGGCAAACGGTGCTGGATTATTTCAGTCGTGTGATCAGCGTCAGGACTGGTCTGTAAGCGCTTCCGATGACTTACAACAACGACTGGCGGCGCGCTACGATGAGCTCACCGTCGAAGCGCTTGAAATGGTTTATGTCGAATTGCGCGGCAAAGTCAGTGCTGCGGAAAATGCGTCAGTGTCATCGGACATACAAATCAACGAACTCAATTTAATCCGACCGGTACTGGAAACCGACTGCCAGAGCAGCGCTGCTGTGGTTTCTGCGACTACCGCTTCTGCGCCAACAGAGTTTCCGGCAGACGATGCGTTTACCGATGATGTGCAGGATACCGCCGCAGCAGACGATGCCACGGACATCACAATAGATGAGCTGGGGGGTGCAGGGTTTGTGTACGGATATTTTGGTCTCTGGACATCTATGTGTGCGGCCGAATCGCAACTAATCTGCAAGGCCCAATCGGATGATACATTCTCAACGGAGGGCGACTGGCAGCTGATCGTTGACCGCTCTGCCGATAACAACTGGCGGGTTCGCGTTGCACCGCTCACTGACAGTCATGTGGTTAGCAGCCAGGTTCAGGTTAATGTAGACAGCGCAGCACTTTTCTCTGTGCCCGCAGCTGATGATCAGATTTTACTCGGCAACGCGTTGACACTTGCGTCTGGTAATCGCGCACTGCAATTACTCAATACCATGCGTGACGGCGCTTCTATTGAGCTGAGCTGGAATACCGCCGAGCAAAGCAGCGCCACTGTGATGTTTTCGTTATCCGGAGTGCGGCTGGCACTGCAGTATTTTGACGAGCGCGGTAACTGACCGATGTGCCTACAGCTGGTAGCCACCGAGCGACAGCAACTGACCCACAATACTGGCGGCGACAATCTCCGGTCGTTTACCGGTGATTTCAGGTAAGCCAACCGGCATATACAGCGCTGCCAGTCTTTCCGGCACAACGCCAGCCTGTAGCAGTTTCTGTTTAACAATTGCCGCCTTCCTGGCGCTGCCCAGACAGCCGATGTAGGATAAATGCGGTTGGTTTAATGCCGCTTTGCAAAACCTCAGGTCAAGATCATGATCCCCGGTCGCGATGACTACGCGGGCGTCTTTGCGCAGCGAGCGTAGTGCTTGTTCGTGTAGTGCCATCACGTTTACCCGATGGCTGCTGCGTAAGTCGGGGCTGTCGCTCAGCCAGTGTGTGGTGACCGGCAACAATTGTAATTGTTCGATCAGTTTGGCCGCGACTGTGCTGTTGCCAATAACCGCAATAACAGGGCGGAAGCCTTTGATCAGCGTCAGCAGTGTCTGCTTGTGTGGCTGTTCCAGTAATCGGGTCGCAAGGTTTTGACTGAGCATTTCCGGTATGCCTGTCGAACTGTCTGTTGTTACCTGATCACAGTCGCTGTGCACTGTAAATACCGAGTCGGTATCCGGCTGCCGGTGATCAATACTTTGCGACAGTACAAAAGGGGTGTCGCTGTCGAGAAGCCTGTTAGCCGTTGCTATCCAGGTGGTTGAGTGCATCGTTCTACATGCTGTGTACACCACTCGATAGTGACCATTACTGGTGCCGGCGACGTTGCCGAGTTGGTAGTCCACAACTGTTTGCGTGGTCTTTTCGGCGAGTAATGCACGGCTGTGTTCAGCAATTCTCTGCAACCGGTAGGATGAATTGAATTGTCCGTAGTGATTATTGGCAGTGACTATCACGCGATGGCCGGCTTCGTCCGGTGACGCGCCGTCTAACGACCACAGTGTTGCGATAACGAAGTGTTTTCCCTCGCCGCTGAGTTCCTGTGCTCTGTTTATCCAGTGAATCACCGGTGGCCGGTCTCTGCCTGTTTAATGATCAATCGCAATCCGCCGGTGTCTGTTGCCTGCGTTGCTGACCGGGTGGGGGTGTCAATGTAATTGCGCAATCGCGGGGTTCTCCGGGGCTGAAACGGCAATGTCAATGAACGGTAATTATCAATTGCAGCAGTTCTCTGACACCCGACTATACTGTAACCGGTGACGTGAAAAAAACAGGCAGTTTGTGAGCCTGTGATAACCGGCAGATCAGGCTGATCAGTTATGCCTCAGATATCAAAGATAAACCGATCAATATAATAAGATAAACAAGTCTGGACGTATCGAACAACATGAAAATCAAATCTCTAGCCCCTGCTTTGGTGGTTTCGGGCGCTGTTGCACTGGTTGCAGGGGCTCCCGGTTATGCACAAACTGCTGATCAATGGGACGGTAGCTTTCCGAAGCGATTCTATGTCGGTTTCGGTGGTGGTAACGCGCGCATTGAGCCTGATACCGCAGGCACAGTATTCACTGTTACTGACAACACAGACAAAGCCGCTCTGGTGTTTGCCGGTATGGATTTCAGCCGCCGACTGAGCTTTGAGCTGCAGTTTGCCAACCTTGGCACGGCAGCGATGCAGAACACCCAGACGCTTGAGAACGTTGGTATTGAATACAGCGAAATCTCATTGAGCGCTCTTTACTATCTGTGGAACGATTACTCCGACGACGATTACCTCGATTACGACGGTCTTGATCTGCGAGCCGGCTTTTCATTCTATGCCCGTGCGGGTGGCGGTCAGATGGAAAACGGTTCTGTTGGCAACGTGGTCTACACGCGTGAAAACGACCTCCAGTTTCTGGTTGGACTTGGCATGGAGTACGGACTGCGTAACGGACTGGCTGCAAGGCTTGAACATGTTCGCTACGACACCGATGCAGAATACACGGGGGCAGCATTGCTATACCGCTTTGGCGGTGTGAAAGCACAGCCGTCGGTTGCCGCAGAAGAACCCGAGCTGCCTGTGTTACCGGCACCAAAACCTATCTCACCGCTGCCACCTCCGCCACCGCCACCGGCAGAGCTGCCTACGTTACCTGAACTGCCGCAGCCGATTGAAGAGGCAGAAGTAGTCTCTGACGACAGTGATTTTGACGGCGTGGTCAACAACCTTGATCAGTGCCCGGATACTGCTGCCGGTACACCGGTTAACACCGATGGCTGTGCCATGTTTAACGGTGTGATAGAAGGCATTAACTTCCTGACCGGCTCTGACACACTGACAGAAGTGTCCAGATCTATCCTCGATGATGTGGTAGGTACGCTGCAGGCATTCCCGGACGTGAGCCTTTCTATTGAAGCGCACACTGATGATCAGGGTGAAGAGGCTAACAATCTTGAACTGTCTCGTCGCCGTGCACTGTCGGTTGTTCGCTATCTGATTGCAGAAGGGATTTCAATTGATCGTCTGCGAGCCAGAGCATACGGCGAGAGCCGTCCGATCGCGGATAACTCTAGCACTGAAGGCCGACTGCAAAATCGTCGCGTAGAGTTCAGAACGGTTCAGTAACTGACCCGGATTGCCGGATTGAAGCGTGGGCATTAAAACGATGCTCTCTTCAGTCCGGCAATCAAAACATCATCATAATGACAATACCCGGTGGACTATGCCACGAGATACACCGCAACCATGCATCGGGTTAATTGCTGCAGCAGTGCTGCTGATCGCCGCACTGCCATTAACTTCCCACAGCTCTGAAAAACCCCGCCCCAACTTCTCGACTGTACCGGAATCATTGTCCGGTGAATCGCTGCAGAGTGAAAAGGTATATCGTATTGCCAATGTAGCGACTGATGCGATAGTCGATGGTGCGTTTGAGCCTCTGTCGGCCGTTGATTCCACCGACGGCACGTTATCACTACTGACGATTGATCGCACTGCTAACAGAGCTATTGCCAATGCCACCGGTTTGCTGTTGACGGTGACTGAAGACGTCAATGGCGATGGCTATATTAATCGCGAAGAGCTTAATGGACGTGTTGACGTCGGTGTTGGTCTGCCTGCTGATGCCGTCAGTGGTCAGTCGGTGATGATCAGTTCACAGACGGAAACTGTAACAACACTGCTTAATGACACTCGACTGCTGGACGGCGCCATAGCGGCTTCTTTCAATGCACCTGCCGATGGAGCAACACTCGAATTATCCGCGTTGTGGGTGGACGACAATGGTGAAGTACTGGATCAAATATCCTATACCGTGAGGCTCGATTTAACCGCCACTGATAAACCTCAGGTCGAGATTGTTGCAGATACTGACAATAGTGGTTTTTTGTCAGCTGCCGAATATCAGAGTGACCTGACGGTAAACGTACACCTGCCACCAAATGCCGTTGTTAACGATTCGGTGAATCTGACTTATGGTAATGAGCAGCAGCGTATAGTGCTGACACCACTAGCTATTGCTGAAGGGCTGATCACCGTGGTGTTGCCTGCAACCCCTGAGGGGCAGGCGTTTGCGTTGACGGCGGTGTTAACTGATGAAGCCGGTAATCAGTCTGAAACAGGCAGTGACTCGGTACAGATCGATACCACACCGCCACCGTTGCCTCAGGTGGAGGTTCAGGTAACCGCAAGCGCCACACCCACCATTCGCGGCACACTGCCGGTCGATAGTGATTACCTGCTGGCGGTTGAAGTTAATGACGTCACCTATGTGGCTGGTGACGGGCATCTGCAGAAAGCATTAGATGGTACCTGGGAGCTTGTTATTGCTGCTGCAGATGCCGTTGCCCATGGTGTTTATGATGTAACCGCTACCGTCACCGATATCGCTGGTAATTCAACACGGGACAACACATCGGCAGAGCTGACTGTTGATCTTGAACCTCCGGCACTTGTTGTTGAAAGTGTTGGGCTATCCGCAGATGCCGCACCGGTAATTCGTGGAATAACTGATCAGAACCCGGGTGCTCAAATACAGATTACCACTACTGATGGTATGTCGTTATGCATCGCGCTTAACAGCGACGGACAATGGAGTTGCCGGGTCCGACGATTGTTAAGTACAGGTGAAAACAATCTGCTTGCGACAGCGGCAGATGAGCTGGGTAATCTGTCACAGGTAGCATTTCTGGTGACAGTTGCCAGTGCGGCGGACAGCGACGGGGACGGTATTGCAGATGATATTGAAAGCACTGCTGACACCGATGCCGATGGTGTACCGGATTATCTTGATCTTGATAGTGACAACGACGGCCTACTCGATCAGTACGAAAGTGTGCTCGATAGCGACAACGATGGCACGCGGGATTTCCGTGACAATGACAGTGATGGCGACGGTATCAATGACGACGTTGAAGCCGGCAACAGAGTAGTCACTGAAAACCGCAGTGTTGGCGTCAATGGTGTACTCGATTATTTAGAGTCGGCAACAGACAACGGAGATGTCCCGGCGCCTCGCGATACTGACGGTGATCTTGTCGACGATTATCGTGATCTCGACAGCGATAACGATGGCATTGGTGATCAGCTTGAAAACGCCGCCGCCGGTGCTGCAATCTCGGTTGTCGCACTCGACACCGACAATGACACTGTGCCCGACTATCGCGATCTCGATTCTGATCAGGACGGGTTAACAGATATTACAGAACAATTTCTCACCGATATTGATTGGGATGGAGAAATCGATGAGCTGCTCGATCTCGACGTCGACGGATTGCACGATGCGCTGTTGGAGTATCAGAGTGCACAGGACACTGATTCAGACGGTCTGATAAACAGCGCCGATCCCGACAGTGACGGCGATGGACGCAGCGATCTTTCTGAATCCGGGCGCACAGACAATGATCAGGACGGGCGGCTCGATGAACTTCGCGACGACAACAGCAATGGTATCCCTGATCTGGTCGACCGGTTTTACACTGGTGGAATCGACAGCGACGGCGACTTTATTGACGATTTATATGATGCCGACCACATTTCCGGGGCTGACTCCGACGCCGATGGAATAGTAGATGCTTTTGACGTGGATGCTGATGGAAACGGACTTCTCGATAGCCTTGAAGGTGCGGCACCTTCGGCAAGTCTCGCTGATGTCTACGAATTTGAGCCTAATGCCGGTGCGGTGCTTGGCACAGGAACCGGTGCCCTCGGCAGTGGTTGCACAGTGAGTCCCGGTCATCATAACAGCAGTGCTCTGCGCTACGACTGGAGCCTGTTGCTGTTATTGCTTGGCGCAGCCTGCGGCCTGATTTATCGGCGCTGCGAAATTACGACAAATTAACGTTAGTTGGAATAGTGATGAGTTTTAGAAAATGCCTCCTCTCGCAGGAAATTGAAAACACCGTGGCAGGCAAAAAGCCATCGAACATTTTGCTTGCCGGTGCAATCGCATGTCTGCTGGTCTCCGGGCACGCTATGGCAATGACGGACAAGGATGGCGACGGTGTACCTGACTCGGTTGAGATTGCAGAAGGTACCGACCCTGATCTTGCCACCAGTTTTCTCGACAGCGACGGCGATTCTGCGCCTGACTATCTTGATATAGACTCCGATGGTGACGATGTACCGGATGTACTTGAGTACGGCCGTGACCCTTACATTGATGCCGACGCGGACGGTGTGCCGGTTTATCTTGATGATAATGACAATGATCCGAACATCGGTAATGCCGATGGCAGGGTGCAGGTTAGATTCGACCCGGACAACAACAACACAGCGGCGTTTCAGGACTCAACACACAACCACGAAGTTGACTCTGACGGTGACGGCGTACACGACAGTATCGAAATCTCCGAGGGCACCGACGAATCATCCGCCTTGTCTTTTCTCGATACCGACGGCGATGGCGTTCCCGATATGATCGATGGTGATGCCGACGGTGATGGTGTTGGAAACCTGCTTGAAGCAGGTGTCTATCCTTACTTTGATCGCGATTGTGACGGAGTGCCGGCCTATCTTGATGATGACGATTACGACTGGACCATAGGTAACGTGGACAACGCTGTGCAACCGTTGTTTGATCCGGACGGTGATGGTACCGCTTCGTTTCAGGATGCTACCGAAACCGATACCCAGGCCGACGGCGACAGCGATGGTGTGCCTGATGCGGTAGAAGGTGCCGAGGGTACCGACCCGGCAGACGGCAGCAGTTTCCTCGATTCAGATGGTGATGGGGTTCCGGACTACACCGACCCTGACGATGACAACGACACACTTGCAGACACTGTTGAAGGTGACGGCGATACCGATAACGATGGTACTCCCAACTATCTTGATCTTGACAGTGACGGCGATGGCATCCCTGATCAGATAGAAGGTGATACCGATACCGACGGCGACTTCATACCCAACTTTGTCGATCCCAATAACACTGATCCTGCAGCAGTTATCGATTCAGACAACGATGGCATTCCCGATTCTGTTGAAGGGCAGGCCGATACCGATGGCGACGGCATCGTAAACTCACTTGACGATGACAGCGACGGTGACGGTATACCGGATTCGGTTGAAACCAATGCCGATGCTGATGCCGACTCCATACCTAATTTTCTTGATCTTGACAGTGACGCCGATGGCATCGCAGATTCAATTGAAGGTGTAGTCGACAGTGATGGGGACGGTGTACCCGATTATCTCGACACGGACAGTGATGCCGATGGTATTCCGGATAGCGAAGAAGGACTGGTCGATGCCGATGGTGATGGTATTCCGGCTTATATCGATATCGACGAAACCATGGTAAACGTCACCGCCAACAGCACTATTGTGCGAACCGGACTCGACGGCGGGTGTGTGATGTCGTGGCGCAGTGGCGGACCGGTTGATCCGGGTCTGCTGACGTTGCTGTGCGTTTCCATGCTTGGTCTGGTACGGCGTCAGGTAAAACAACGCGGCCGGATAAGCCTGTAGTTTTAGATTGTTATTTAAGGCTGCCGCTGGTGTCTGCACCAGCGGTGGTCGCTCAGCACCCTTGCAAACTGACCATCGTCAGCGTTGCTGTCATCGGTTGCCGGTGCGTTGAA
>CAYZVB010000004.1:0-45139 GCA_964481315.1 uncultured Granulosicoccaceae bacterium | reverse complement strand
GTTCAAGACTGGTGAATATGGTCTTCTTAATTGACAGGTACCCAGGAGGTGCAGGAATTTTCCAGGCAATAAGCTGATCAGTGGTAGCGCCCCACACATTTTCGGTTTTATAGCTCACGCCCAGTAATTCGCTGGCAGTATCCGCAAGCCCCTGCATTAACGCGCGACTGCTAACAAAGCGCATCATGTCACTGACAAGCCAGGCAAGTCTTGGATCACCGGACTCGGCAATCTGTCGCAACGCGATATCCTGATCCCGTCCCCACGATGAATTGGTTACAGGCTCTACAAACGCTGTATGAAGTGCATTTTGAATGTCTTTAGATAAGTCACCGTCCGGCACTTCGGGTCGCTCACCAAACCTTTCAATCACGCGATCGGAGAGTTTTACAACTGCCGAATCGTCTGACGCCGCCGTGTGTCCGGATAACAGAACCGCCAGCGCTACCAACGCAAGCAGCAATGTACGGAAAGCTGAACAGCCGGTGAATCGAATTTCCACTGCATGCACCTAATTGAATAAGATGCTGTATCAGACGCTATTGAGACTAAAGAGTTCTTAGCCCACCGGCATATGCGACGCAAAGCGGGCACGCTATTTATCACTATTTTCTAACAATTGAACCCCGGGCTGTGCGGCACGGAGACTCAGAGAGTCAGGTACGGGGTTAATACTGGAGTGTTAGGCGCTGGTTAAAACACGATTAGATAACTCCTGCTCTATTGTCTGCGCCAGCGTTGTGATACTTATTGGTTTAGGAAGTATAGGTCCGTGCAATGTAGCATTTTCCCGGTTGCTGCTGCGAACATAGCCACTCATGTAAACCACGCTAATATTCGGCCTGCGCTCCAGTGCGCGCTCGGCAAGGCTAAATCCGTCGTACCTGCTACCGGACATAACCACATCGGTCAGCAACAGATCAAACGACTCAACAGATTCGTCCAGAAACCAGATCACTTCATCAACATCGGACAGATAAATCACCCGGTGCCCAAGCCGCTGTAATGCAGCCTTTAACACACCACCAAGATTGAGGTCATCTTCGATTAGCAGAATAGTCGACTGATCAGCACGTTTCTCGGGCAACGGTGGCAACACCGGATCGGTGTCGGGATCTGCATTTGCCTGTTCTATCAATAGTCGCACTCGCAACCCGGAACCACCGTCTACTTTCGCATTTTCAATCAGGAGTTCACCGCCGCACTGCTGGATAAACCGGTACACCATCGATAAACCAAGTCCGCTGCCCGCACTGCTTTCCTTGGTGGTAAAAAACGGATCGGTCGCACGCAGGATATCTGTTTCAGTCATGCCCGGCCCGTTGTCAGTCACACACAACTCTATGGTACCGGCAGACACACCATCAGCTGTTGCCTCACTGACGAAAGCGCTTACCTGAACTTTACTGCCAATACCACTACTAACAATCGCATCGCGGCTGTTGATTAGCAGGTTCAGCAGCGCGTTCTCAAGTTGCCCGGCGTCACAAAGCACCGCGAACGAGTCCGGTACCTGATCGATCACCAGACTGACATCGGATGACACACTCGCCATAGCCAGTTCTTCCACCGCTTTTAATATCGCCGACAATCTATGAATTTCCGGCTTGATGGGTTGCGCCACCGCAAACGCCACTAATCGATTGGTTAACTCCGTGCCGCGATGTACGGTATCGATAGCAAGATTAAGTAGTTGCTGACGCTCATGGGTTCGTTCCTCAATACCCGCGAGTTCAACCGCATTTAGTACAGTGGCAAGCAGATTATTGAAGTCGTGGGCAATACCACCGGTAAGGTGGCCCAGCGCCTCAAGACGGTCACTGCGGCGGATTCGGTCACGGCTGCGTTCCAGCTCGGTAATGTCGTCAAACGCCAGCACCACAGCGACGGCCGAGTCCGATTCATTGACCGCCACAGCAGAACATTTAAGGTATACCATCGGTTTGTCAGTTCCCATTCGCAACCCGACAACATGGTTTTCGTAAAGCGGTTTGCCATCACAGGGTTGCTCAGGTGACGCCATTGCAGCACTAACCGCGCGATACACCGGGTGCCCCGAATTGTCCAGCAGCTGATTGGTATTTACATTGACAAACTCAATATCACCTGGCCAGCGAAACGGCACGTTGATTAAGTCGAGCCCCAGTAATGACCGTGCAGCCCGGTTAATCATCAACACCCGGCAATCTGAATCGAGCGCTACAATTGCACTACTGGCAACGTTAAGCACAAGTTCCTGCCGCTCGTGACTGGCAGCAATAGCCAATTGCTGGCGCTGCGATTTACGCTGTAACAACTTGCTCTCAAACACCAGACGCTGTTGTTCAAGAACCTGCCCTATACAACTGACAAAATGCGCCTGTGCTTCAAGGGTTTCAGGGGTTTTTTTATAACCCGGTTTTGTCTCTCTCTGTAAAAACCACAGAAACGCGGCTGGCATTAAGCCACTGTTGTGCGATGTTTGATTATTATCTGACAGCCCGACAGAAATAACGTGTCCTTCAGCACCGCTGTAGCCAAGGTCATTGCACAGCAATGCTATGGCAGCGGGCATAGCAACGGTAGAATACGCCTTCGCAGACAGCTGTTGTGCGCACCAGACATTTAACTGATCCTGTGCACCGGCAATGCCTTCATGGATGTGTCCCGGCATGGCTGGAACGGTCGTCGCCACCGAAAGTTCTATTGCACCCGGCTGCTTTTGCAGAAACAGCAAATCGTAACCTTCAAACATACGTGCACCCAACTGCAGCAGCGGTTCAAACGCATCCCCCCCTGTGTTTGAGCCCAGTGCAGACAAAGAATGGTCCTCCGCCGAGCGCGACACCACTGGCTCATGTGATATTCCGTCCGCATACCGATACTGTTGCATGACAGCGACAATCTGATCGATATCTGCAGGCTCTGCGAGCTTATCAGTGTGCGTCCGCGCAATTACCGCTGCAGTGCCTCCCGCCGGAATGCGACTGGTGGCCATCGACCAATCGGGAAACATTTCATCGGTAAAGTCGGTGCGCAGTAAAACTATCGGGTTGTTGTGACGAGTATCGCGCCGGATTCGCTGCATAGTTTCTTCAACGGCCACTTTGGGGCCCTGCAGCAACTGACAAAAGTGATCAGGGGTATGGAGCAACAGACCGGTAATACCGGCGGCCTGGTTACATTCGATTGACTGCGATCTAATACGATCGAGCGCATCCTGATCAGTAGAGCTAATGAGCTCGCTCACATAAATCAGTGAGTACAACATGTGCGTCAGGTGTTCGCCATAAACAGTCGGGCAACCTCTTTGCCGAGTGTTTCAAGCGGAATTGGTTTATGAAGAACACAATCGGAAAGATCTGTCACACTGTCCAGTGCGTTAAACTGCCCAAAGGCCCGTTCCGGTGCACCGGTGATGGCAATAAGCTTAATACGATGCCCGCTATGGCTGGTTGCCTCCTTTAGCCTAAGCCGATTAATCAGTGTAACGCCACCTTCCGAAAGCACACGGTTACCCTCCCGCAGGAAGATATCGACAATGGCGAGGTCATAGTGATTACTGTGTACCAGCACTTCGGCGTCCTCGACACTGCTGCATACATCTACCGAATGTTGCTGGTCCTGCAGAAACTGCTGCCACATCGAGGCAAGCTCGCGGTCATCTTCGACAATCAGAAGTGACGCATACCTGTGAGCCTGGCTACCGGACAGTTTTATCATTAGCTATCGGCTAACACGTATTATTAACTTTCACTGGAGCCGGACTCCTGAATTGTCATCACCACACCGTTGACAGAATTGTCCGAAGATATATACGGATTGATACTGACCGACAATGGTAAATCAGATTTTTTGGTCGTAAGCCGACGCACAATAACTTTGCCCGTTTGCAATACCGAATTTAAGTCGCTAATCAGAGAGTCATAATCAATATCGAACTTAAAATCAGTGATGGGGCGCTCGATGTCTCCCGGCAACAAATGTATGTATTTGGAAATACCCGGTGTATATCTCCTGATAGCAAGCGTACTGTCAAGGAAAATAATGCCGTAACCTGTAGAGTTCAGCAGATTATCCAAGTCAGTATTGAGCTCCATAAGCTCGGCAATTTTCTCCTGATACTCAGTGTTAACTGAGTACAGTTCTTCGTTAACCGACTGCAGCTCCTCGTTGGTCGACTGCAGTTCTTCATTCGCTGCCATCAGCTCTTCGTTAGTAGACTGCAGCTCTTCACTGGTGGTGTCGAGTTCGGCATAAGCGTTACGCAACTCCTGCCGCGAATCAAGCAATTGCAGGTCTAGTTCACGCAGCCTTTCACGTGTATGTACATCGGCATTGTACTGTTCACGGGTACTACCCTGAGGGCTTGCCACCTGCGCTTCGTCAGATGAGGCTGTTGACGCATCACTAAATAACAACAGGTAGTGAGCTTCAGAGGTATCGGTGAGTTCAGTGAGTTTTCGGACGGTAACATTCACAGAAAACACTTGTTGTTCGCTGCGATCTGTGCCTGATACCGTCTCCCCTGTTGCTCCTGACGACCGGTAGAACGGCACGCTCGTCAGGCTGAAGCTATCGTCAGATTGCTCTGCGACTCTGGCAATGCAGGTGGCCACCGGGACACTTAACGCTGGACAAAGCAATGAGTCTATATGAGTGGACACCTGCCCGGTGTTATAAAAACCCATATAACTGCTACAGTCCCCAAACACCTGCCGGACATGAAGATCTTCGCTAAGCAATACACCGGTCGGACCAAACTCTTCTAATACACGGTTTCTGATATCGTTTTTTGAATTCGACGCCGTTATCCCGGGGGTATGATCGTACGCCGGTTGTGATAACCGGTTACCGGCAAGCCGACCGGTAACGGTCGGGTCCCGGCGCAGCTTCTCGAGCGTAATATGTGGAGGTATCGGACGTTTTGATGTACTGACCTTTGACCAGATTTTCGCAGAGCTACTTACCTCCTGAAAGCTGTCGTCTCCGTTTGTGATTGATTCGGAACTACCAAGCCACAGGAAACCGCCGTTACGCAGCGCAAAGTTAAAAGTGCTGAGAATTCTCTCCTGCGCTTCCGCCAGAAGGTAGATAAGCATATTGCGACAAACCACTAAATCCATACTGGAAAACGGGGGATCTTCCAGTACATTATGAGTCGCAAAAACCACCATATTGCGCAGCGCACGGCTTATTACATAGTTACCACCTTCATCACGGGTAAAAAAACGTTCAAGCCTTTCCTCACTAATATCACGACAAATATGCGGCGGGTAAACACCGGCTGCCGCATAATCGATAGCATTCGCATTAACGTCTGTAGCAAATATCTTTATAGGCTTGGACATCGACCTGGCCTGCAAAAACTCGGTAAGCAGCATGGCAAGTGAATATACTTCTTCACCGCTTGACACACCAACCATCCACACCCTGATACTGGCCTGATCCGATTTACCATTTACGATAGTTGTGATGACCGGCTCGATCAGTGCCTGCCATGCATCCTGGTCTCTAAAAAACTGGGTTACACCAATAAGCAGATCAGACTTTAATAACGCAAACTCCTCCGGCTTATCTTCAAGCACCTGCTCATATTCCGGTAGTGTAGTAACGTTGCATATTCCCATACGATGCTCAAACCGCCTCGACACCATGGCCGGTTTGTACAGAGAAAAGTCAACGCCGGTGGCGAGCTTTAAACGTTTTAATATACTCTCGAGCGTTTCCTGATTATTGGCCAGATGTTCACGGAATTCGGTATTCTGCAACGCTGCACCGGGGTTACTGATAAACGCCACGAGCTGCCTGGCCAGCTGAGCAATATCGGCAACGCTATCAACATACCCGGTACGAATTGCCGCCGCCGGCATACCATCAAACTCTGCACTGGACGGATTTTGCACCAGTACCAGACCGCCCGCTTCACGCAACGCTTTTATGCCGACACTGCCATCACTACCGGTACCGGAAAGTACAATACCGACTGCATGACTACCTGCATCAATGGCCAGAGAACTGAAAAAGCGATCAATGGGAAGGTTCGGATTACTGGTACGGTCTATCGCTTCGAGATAAATTCGTCCCTGACGTATCACGATATTTCGATTAGGCCGCATCACATAGACATGGTTTGCGAGCAGTTTCTCTCCGTCATCCGCAAGCTTCACGGTCATTCGGGAATGACGCGACAACAACTCATCCATCAGGGTTTTAAAGTTAGGTGACAAATGCTGCACCACCACAAATGCAGCACCGGAGTCATGAGGAAACTCATCGAAAAAAGCCTGCAAAGCAGACAAACCGCCCGCAGACGCACCGATGCCAATGATATTGGCAGGTTCTATAATGGTTTGTGCATGGTGGTTGGATATTGACACTGCATCCGAAGCACGCCTGTCCGTTGCCGGCTTAGTTGCTTTCACAGCCTTCGAGCGCTTAACACGCGTTACTGCTTCTACTACCTGGTCGCTGTCATCGGTGCTCATTTCGGGTAGCCTCCACCCTTTCGCAAAAGAACACAACATTCGCTTCCTGCCCGAGCGCTGACTTCCTTAAGCGAGTATCATCGCTCCATTCCCTGATGAATCGGAATGACCATTTAGCTATACCATAGCTTTAGTTGACGACCCTCGCAAATCAATTCGCTCTGCAGGCAGCTTTTCCACTGCACTTTTTGCCTGCAATCCGCTATCCGCTCCGCGATGAATACTCAGCAACTCCTCTGGGTGAACACCGGCGCTGCGCAGGAAACCCTGCCACAACCCGCAACCGACTTCGGTTAGAAAATCGAGCTGTGCCTGACGCTCCACTCCTTCTGCAACGACATTCAGCCCAAGCTCATGAGCAAGCGCGACTACACCGCGTACTACGGTTTGCGATGTTTTGTTGTTTTCTACATCACTTATAAAACTACCGTCGAGTTTTATTTCATCGAACGGAAAACGGTGGAGGTATGACAATGAGGAATAGCCGGTGCCGAAGTCATCCAGTGAAATCCGATAACCGCAGTCACGCAGGAACGCCAGGCCGTCAGCGGCCAGCCTTGGATCGGAAATAAGTGTGTGTTCAGTGATCTCAAACTTGATAAATTTACTGGCGATTGAGTTGGTATCGATAATCTGATGAATTGTCTCGAGCGTTTTCCGGTTCTGCAGCTGTACCGGCGATAAGTTGACCGAAACAGTAAATCGCCGCTCTCCACTGGTTATCTGCGGCATAAATATTTCGGCAATATCATGGCAGATACTTTCAATAAGCCATATTGTCAGTTCATTGATTGCACCGCTTGACTCTACCACCGGAATAAACTTCGACGGACTGATCATACCCTGTAAGTGATGCTGCCATCGCAGCAGCGCTTCGCAGCCAATCACCTCTCCGGATATAGTTTCTACCTGTGGCTGGTAAAGCACGTACAGTTCGTTGTTTTGCAACGCACGGTAAAGGCTGCGGATCAGGCTGTCCTTGTTTTTAAGCGAATCCTTACCATAGGCGCTCTGATTCTGATCGCCATAAAAGCAGTAGCAGTTTTTTCCCGACTCCTTAGCTGCGTACATTGCGTGATCGGCGTGGCGCAACAAGTCAGTCACCACCCTGTCGGTACCGCGGCGGTCTTCAATTAGCTTATGGTGAATAGCAATACCAATGCTGGCGGACACCCTGGCCTGCACGTCTTTTACCGAAATAGTCTGCTGCAACAGCAAAATTAGCTTGGAGGCGTAGTGCTTCACCTCTTCAATTCTCTTCACATCGGTCAGCAGAATAGTAAACTCATCACCGCCAAGCCTGGCTACTTTGGCGGCTCGCGCACTGAAGGACTCAATGGTTCGAGCAATGCTTTTCAGTAACTCGTCACCTGCCTCATGACCGAAACTGTCATTAACCTGCTTAAATCCATCGAGGTCGACAAACAGTACTGCCAATATACTTCTGGCAATAGTGGGTTGCTGAATGCAATCGGTTAACGCGTCTTCAAAGTCCCGACGATTTGGCAAGCCGGTTAATGAATCTACTCTGGCAAGCTGCTGATTTTGGTCGGCAACCCGTTTAATTACATCAATATCTTCAAAGGTAAGTACATACAGACTGGGCATCAAACGGTTAGCACCAATCGCCTGTGCATACACTTTGACCCAGTTTCGCTTTCCAAGCGGTGATAACAGCTGACATTCGAGCTCAATGCCGGAGCCAACATGCCAGTCTGCACCGGAAAGTGCGTTTGCGATTGATTGTGACTCCAGATGAGGCAGACAATTCAACCAATCCCTGCCACTGGCTTCTTCGGCGCGCAGGTGTGTCAGTTCAAAAAACGCACGATTGGCTTTTAGGAATTCAAACTCTGATGACAATAACAACAGTCCGTGCGGGCTGAATTCTGTCAGATCAATCTTCGACAGAACATGAGGCACCAGAGCACAATCCGCATCAGTCAATCTCCCTTTGCAACTGTCATCATCTGGACCAGTGGTCTGCTTTTCCAACACACCTCGTACCTGTATTATTTCCGTTTGCTTTCAGCTTAGTACACACTGCGGAAATTGATGCTTAAAGTCTCAGTAATTATCTGAATTGGTCAATAGATGACCCGTTATTTCAGAAGCGCTTCGTCTGAAGTCAGGGTTGACAAGCTGATCAATACATTCGCTACTGGTGTCTCGAACACAAACCTGTCAGACGGTTGTCGAGATAAGATCAGCGGTTAGTAGTCTGGTTGCACAGTCCAGTAAACGCGTCGGGTTAACTCCACGACAAGTGTATCGACTTCTTCTATCCCGACAATGACTTTAACCTGACCATCTTCACCAAAATGCGGCACCGGCTTTACTGGAATTCAAGGGTTGTCCAGGTCCTTGTAGCGTTCGTCCTGTGTCGACCCGAATGCAGGTGAAGCATCCGGCACACTGACAGAATAAGACCTGCCGCTACCGACGGCGGGCTCGCAGTTATGTGTAACGCTGGTTTCAGGTACCTATGTTGTGAAGATCGCCTGATTGCTTAGCGTCAGTGGCGGAGCCAGAACCTTTTCGCCGCTTGTCGTCAGAGAAATTGTCCACCCGGCTTTCGCTTTAAAAGCCGCTGTTGCAGCCAGTGCTATCTTAACCCTGCCTCTAATCACTGCAAAAACGCTGCGAGCGCACGCTCGCCGCATAGATACCGAAGCCGTCCCGAACCCCGGTCGCCGGCTTTACCGGACTGATCCCGCAATCCGCCGACACGAAAAAGAACGGCATTTGCTGTGGCGTCTGAACACAGAAACACGCACCCTGAGGCGATATGCCAAAGGTTCTTATTTCCCTATTTAGTTAACTCCCAGCGAGAATCGGGATGTCGCTGCACCGGTGCAGGCATGCGGCACCTCTCGTTCCGTCGAGCGGGCAATTCACACCGGGATTAATTGGGGGCTGGCAAGAGCCCACCTGACGCTACGGTCACTCCAAATTTGGCGGGCATAACTAATACAGCAGGCCGGCGAATCAGGGGCAGCTGCTCCAGGACAGACCACTCAGGCACGGCTGGCGCGACTTTCCACAAACCCGGGAAGCCGGACCTTTCTTGTGGTAATTTTCAACAATCGGGTTGTGCACTTAAACGTGCAAACCGTCCGCAACATTCACACAGCACAGACGGCAACAGCTTCATGTCTACTACGATCTACAGCGCCAGAAAAATCATCACCATGAATCCGGCACGTCCCGTTGTCACTCATGTTGCGGTACGTGACAATCGCATCGTCGGTGCAGGCTCACTTGAAGAGCTCACAGGCTTTGGCGCCTACACACTCGACGATCAGTTTGAAAACAAAATACTAATGCCCGGTCTGGTGGAGGGTCATTCACACGCGGTAGAAGGTAAGTGGTGGCGCTACGTTTACTGCGGTTACTTTGACCGGATGGACCCGCATGGAAAAGTCTGGAGCGGGCTTAAATCAGTAACCGAGGTGATTGGCAGACTGCAGGAGATTGAACAAACCCTTTCAAACCCCGACCAGCCCCTGACCGGCTGGGCCATTGATCCAATCTATTACGACGACAAAAACATCACACGCCACCACCTCGATCAGGTATCAACAGAGCGACCGATTGCCATTATGCATGCCTCCGGTCACATCATGAACGTTAACAGCAAAGCGCTGGAACTGGCAGATTACCTGCGCACCGGCATAGAACACGACGGTGTTCCACTGGGTGACGACGGCTTGCCCACCGGTGAACTCAAAGGCCCCGATGTCATGATGCCGGTTGGACAGTATGCGGGTTTTGATCAGAATCTATTCGATTTTGACGAACAGGGCCTGGTTGATTTTGCGCGGCTGTGTGTACGCACCGGTGTCACCACTGCCACCGATCTTGCCGCACGCCTGGGCGACGAAGTGGTAGAAACCGGATTGCAGGTCACCGCCAAAAGTGATTTTCCGGCACGCATCGTTCCCCTGCGCTTTCATCACGGTGTGACACCGCAGGAACTGATCGATCAGGTGCTGCGACTGGCACCACTATCCACCGACCGCTTCCGGCTCGGTAAAATCAAAGTCGTTGCCGATGGCAGCATACAGGGCTTTTCTGCCAGACTGCGCTGGCCCGGGTACTACAACGGTGCCGACAACGGCTTATGGTACATCGCCCCGCAGCAAATGCGTGAAATCTACTGTAAGGCACTGGCGGCAAACATTCAGGTGCATACACATACCAACGGCGATGAAGCAACCGACCTGGCGCTGGACATTCTCGAAGAGGCACTGCGTGAACACCCGAACCCCGATCATCGTTTTACCATACAACACGGCCAAATGATCAATGCGGCGCAATACCGGCGTATGGCAAAGCTTGGGGTTTGCGTCAATCACTTTGCCAATCATCACTTCTACTGGGGTGATGAACACTACCGGCTTACTGTTGGCCCGGAGCGCGCAGAACGCATGAACGCGTGTCGCACGGCACTCGATAACGGTGTACCACTTGCCATTCATTCAGATGCACCGGTAACCCCACTCGGTCCGTTGTTTACCGCCTGGTGTGCAGTGAATCGAATTACCAGCTCAGGCAGAACACAGGGCGAACATGAAAAGATCACCGTGGCCGAAGCACTCTATGCCATTACCATCGGATCGGCTTATACACTTGGGCTGGACGATGAAATCGGCTCAATAGAAGCAGGCAAGCAGGCTGACTTTGCAGTACTTGAATCAGACCCCACCGAATGCGACCCGCTAACCCTGAAAGACATCACCGTCTGGGGTACCGTACAGGGCGGCAGAGTGTTCCCGGCCAGCAATGCCTGAGCAACCTAAAACACAATTGCCGGTCACAGTCATCGGTGGCTACCTTGGCGCTGGTAAAACCACGTTAATTAACCACCTGTTGCACAACGCCAACGGGCTACGACTGGCCATTCTGGTGAACGACTTTGGTGACCTAGCCATCGATGCGGCACTAATCGAATCACAGGAAGGCGATGTCATTAGCTTGAGCGGTGGCTGTGTATGTTGCAGCTACGGCAATGACCTGCAATCTACGCTAATGGAAACTGCCAGTTTGCCGGAGCCGCCTGATCACATTGTGATTGAATCCAGTGGTGTCGCACTGCCGGGTGCCATTGGTTCGGCGTTAACTTTATTAAGAGCAATGCGATTGCACGGCATAGTCACGCTGGCAGATGCCGGTACTCTGCAACAACACGCTGCAGACAAGTACCTTGCAGATACCATTGACCGGCAGTTGCGCGACGCAGATATCATTGTGTTGAACAAGTCAGATCTTTGCACGGCAGAACAAATAGATAGCTTAAAAGCGTGGGTGGCTACAGTTAACAACAACGCACGTATTGTCACCACCACTCACGCTGCCATCGCAAACGCGATTGTTCTCGATGAACAGCCACACGCATATACTAATCACTTGCAGTCCACCACAAATCACAACCACACCCGGCACTACAAAACCGCAGAACTGATTGTGAACAAAAACGTCAACGCCACCCGACTCGCCACCGCACTGGCAAGCGATGAGTGCGGGCTGCTGCGCGCCAAGGGGTTTGTCAAAGACTTATCCGGCAGCCTGCAAACAATTCAGGTTGTAGGCAGACGCTGGGCAGTAACCGACGCACCAGCCGGTGTTGAGTGCGGGCTGGTGTGCATTGGCATGGAACCGTACTGGAATGTAGAAACAGTAACTGACGCATTTGACGGTGTTTTGATCGCCATCTAAGGCGCACATGGGGCGCTGAAATCGCTTAAGAATTTCGTGAATCAGTCGCTAATCCGCCTGCAAGTCCAATGATTTCACGACATGAAAACAGTAGTTTATACCAGCCGAATTGCTGCCACTGAAACCGATCCCGATGCACTGCTTGCCGCCATCGTGCATCGTTCGCGGGTAAATAATCAGGCCGCGGGCATTACCGGGGCAATGATTCACCAGGACGGCCAGATCATTCAGGTAATCGAGGGTGACGATAACGCTATCGATCAGCTGTACAGTAAAATCTGTAACGACCCCAGGCACACGGATATCACCGAATTCTATCAACAACCGATAAGCCAGCGCAGCTTTAAGCAATGGAGCCTGCAGGGCCTGACCGTGAACGTGGAAGAGTCGTTTTCGGTTGAGACTATTCAGTTGGTCAGTGATCTGTTTGATACGCGCTTTGTGTTTCGAAGCGACCTGTACCTGAACATGATTGAAGCGGTTTTTACCCGTCCCGAATTTATGCAAAGACTGACCCGCAAGGCTGCCTGACCAGCCCCTTTACCGCAAGCGAGTCACGCACGGTCGAAGCCCAACCCTGCTATAACCTGCACCACCAGGGCCCTGCCCCGCAGTTGAGTTTCCCCCCGCGCGACACAATGTTAATGTGTCCGGAAACGTTAGCAGGGCTACTGCGTGTCAGAACCAGACCACCCGACCCGAAGCTGGTCGGTATTGCGGCGGCTTGCCCCGTATTTGAAACGCTACCGCCTGCGAATATTGTTCGGGCTGCTGGCGCTGTTAGTCGCAGCCATCACCACACTGGCACTGCCGGTCGCGTTTCGTTTTCTCATTGATATTGGTTTCGGGGCGCAGTCCGTCGATGCAAAAACCCTGAATCGTATTTTTATCTGGCTGTTTCTGTTATGCACACTGTTGGCAGCCAGTACGGCAATCCGTTTCTACTGTGTTTCGTGGCTGGGTGAACGAATAACCACCGACCTCAGAAGTGACGTCTACGCCAGTGTGCTGCGACAGGACCCGATGTTTTTTGAAAGCCTTAAAACCGGCGAGGTGCTGTCCAGGCTTTCCGCAGACACCACACTTATCCAGTCACTGGTTGGCACCAGTGTTTCACTGGGGTTGCGCAACGCGGTGCTGTTCAGTGGAGCGCTGATCATGATGCTGGTTACCGAGCTGAAGCTTGCCGTGATAATTATCGGCTTACTGATTGTGGTGGTGTTGCCAATTCTGATTTTCGGTCGGCGGGTCAGAACACTATCACGAGTCAGTCAGGACAAACTGGCCGACACCGGCGCCATCGCTGCCGAAACTTTAAGCGCCATGCAGATTGTGCAGGCTTACAGTCGCGAAGATTTTGAAACCTCCCGCTATACCCGCATCAACAACACGGCATTTCAGGCGGCAGTTAAACGCAATAAATCACGTTCACTACTCACAGCGCTCGCGATCATACTGGTATTTGGTGCAATTGTTCTTGTGCTGTGGCTCGGCGCCAGAGCGGTAATGGCGGGTAGTATGTCGGCCGGCCTGCTGGCGCAGTTTGTTATGTACGCAGTTATTGCCGGTGGTGCCGCGGCGGCAGTGGCAGAGGTATACGGTGAAGTACAGCGTGCAGCGGGTGCCACCGGACGACTGATCGAACTGCTTGAGGCCCGACCATCCATAAAACAGCACCACAGCCATTCGGCAACATCTGTTACAACACCTGCAGCGGGTGCGGCGGTAGATTTTTCAAACGTCAGTTTCAGCTACCCCAGCCGGCCGCAGCACCGCTCAGTTAACAACATTAGCTTTACTATTGAACCCGGTCAGAATATCGCCGTTGTTGGACCTTCAGGTGCCGGCAAATCTACTCTGTTCCAGTTACTTTTACGATTCTACGACCCGCAGAGCGGAACCATTGCGCTGAATCACCAGCCAGTTGATCATTATTCACTGGAAACGCTGCGCAATACCATTGGACTGGTGTCGCAGGAAAGTGTGGTGTTTTCAGCCAGTGCACTTGAAAACATTCGCTATGGAAAACTGAATGCCAGTGACGAGGAAGTTGTAGCAGCGTCAGTAGCTGCACAGGCAGATGAATTTATTCAGGCGCTACCGGAACAATACAACACATATGTGGGTGAACGTGGCGTGCGGTTATCCGGCGGACAGCGCCAGAGAATTTCCATTGCAAGGGCTTTACTTAAAAATCCGCCGTTACTGTTACTTGATGAAGCGACAAGTGCGCTTGATGCAGAAAGTGAACGCAAGGTGCAGCTGGCACTGGCAAATGCAATGCATGGCAGAACCACCCTGACTATTGCACACCGGCTCGCCACCATTAAAAACGCCGATAACATTCTGGTGCTCGACAACGGCGAGCTGGTTGAGGCCGGGTCACACCAAACGTTGCTGGCCCGAAACGGCGTGTACGCACAACTGGCCAAACTGCAGTTTAATGATCAGTCTGCCACCTGACTTTAAAAAATGCAGGCCGGCTATTACGCAGAGTCGCGGAAAAAACGGTATGCAGTATCCGACAGCGAAGACAACACTTCATCAGCACTGTAGTGCGGGTCATTGGAAGCCTGCAGACCCTGCAGCCCGTCAAGTGAACGCGACAGTTCTGCACACAACGCTGTGGCCACACCATAGGTTTCTTCGCTACTGGCAAGCTCACTCTGGTAACGCTCATGTGCGAGCACGCATTGTGATTTAAGTGCTTCGCATTGTTCTGTTGCCTCAAGCATGTTTGCTGTGGCGATATCGAGCTCTATCATGAGTTCGGGGTAGTCCGGTGACTGCGGCGTACTTGCATTAAACGCCATCACAATTACTTCAAGCTGTGCATCGGCCTCGTCAAGTGTAAGCTCGGCATACTCAAGCTGTGCCTGAGCACGCTCCAACTGCAATCTGGAGGTGTCCAGCGATGAGCGGCCGGATTCATAATCTGCAACAGCCATTTCGAAGCCTTCGAACACCTCTTCGACTGGCAGGGGAGTGTAATTGCTATCGTTTTGCGCAGTATCCATGGAACGCTAACCCGTGACTGAAACGTGAGAGTCGAAGCTAGCGACCACAAAAAATAATTGTTTACAAAAAAACCGGCATTTTTTTTCTGTAAAGCCCGCCCGATATTACGCAAGCGGTTGAATTTAAAGCACCTCTGCGGGAACCTCAATTGCCGCCACCAGATTCGCATACTGAGCACCATGCATATCACGGTCGAAGCGACTGCCCTGCACCACCGATCGCGGGAAGCTGAACTTGATCACATAGATATCTGCCAGATCAAAGCGTTTCAGCTCAACGACCGGCACCTGTAGTACCGTTGCAACCGATTCACTGTTAAGTAACTGCGAAACGCGTTGAAACGCGGCTGAGTCGTTAAAGAAAATATCGACAGTCACCCAGAACGGCCCGGCATTTTTACTGCGTACTGTACGAGCTGTTTCAACCAGAGTTGTCATTAGCCTGCCTCCGACACAGTAAGGCGAAATGCGTCCATCGGATCGTTTAGGTGCAACACGTGATTCAATGCAAACTCATACAGTGCGCCGCGCGCAGACTCTGCCGGGGAATACGGAAACGCAAAGGTTGGCAGTTCTTCGTTGTCTGACAACGGATAGTGAAGCAGATAAGGATTGCACAGTCTTGCAATATCATTGGCGGTGTCCTGAGAGTCGGCGGTCACCAGCATTAACACGCCAACTTCTGACGGATTCGATTCAAGCGTTTCAAGGTGACCAAGGGTGGCATTAACACCAATGAGCCTGAATTCAATATCGTATGCACTTTCAGATAAATTCATTTGCTGCTGTATTTTTTCTGTTAGAAAGCCATGCAGCCGCTCTGTCCACTGATGTGCCGCAGCAACGTAACGGGGTTGCCGCAGCATCACCAGTGCTGATGTCTGATAACCCACCAGCCTGGAACCTTCGAGCTTGACGGTGTAGTCATTAGTGCTGTGCCATATTGATCCGGTTACCCGCACCGAATCATTGTCTATTGCCTGGTACTTTGCCTCACTGACATCAAGCACACCGCCGGGCTCAACAAGCCGCAGCGGATCAGAGTTTTCATACAGCATGTGTGCAGACACTGAATAAGGCGTGCAACTGGCACCGTCCGCCAGAGGCACAACGCTAAAACCTTCATGATCAAAATCGATTTGTATGACACCGCTCACCGGATTCGTTGAACACAACGCACCACACTCACCGATTTTGGCACCGTGCCAGGCAGCTCCTGCATGCTCGCCATTGGCAATAGGTATTGCACTGATAACAGCGGTGTCTGTGGTTCTACCCGCGAGCACAATGTCGCCACCACTGGCAAGTGCATGATTAATCTGTTCTACCCCGGCCAGTGCAACCACATTGCTGCATTCGCCTAACAGGTTTTTATCGAGCGGTATCGAAGGCTGCAGCTCAGTAATTCGGCCACTTTCAAATGCACTAATTAATGTGTTAGCGGGCTGGCTGCTGTATAGCCTTGCCACCTTAACCTGCTGACCGAGTTCTGTAGCTATTTCACAGGTAAGTTCAAACATCCAGTCAACAGTCTGGTCTGCACCACAGGTGCCACAGGAACCAATAACCAGTGGCACGCCAAGCTGCTGCCTTGCAATCATTAATTCACGCCAGTCGGAACGGGTAGCAAGGGTCGAATACTTGCTGGTGCCGGTACCAAGATAGAACGGTCCGCTGTCGGTAGAGCCACCATCAATGCAAATTGCATCAGGCTTGTTGGCCACACCTCTGGCCAGCGCGTCATGATCAAAGCCCAGCCCAAGCACACCGCTTGGTATCAGTATTCTGGTAGGCATGTTTAAGATTCCGTTAACGTCCCGCTATTTTAGTGCACTGTGACCAACAGCTTCAACGACACCTGCAACAGGCGGCAATGCCTTTTTCATAAACCAGCGTTTGTGAGACGGCGGCAGTTGCCCGGGCTGGTTTTCCAGTATTCCGAACGGCTCGTAGCCAAGCTTTACATAAAATGCCTGAGCAGATGCACTTGAAGTGTCCAGCCAGGCACCGTGACACCCCGCCTCTATAGCTATCTGTTCAGCGCGCTGCATTAACTCGGTACCAACACCCGTATTCCTTTGCGATTCACAGACCCAGAGCATTTTTATCAGCAACCAGCCGTAAGATGTGGCGGCAGTTAACCCCGCCACCATCGTGCCGCTTTCATCTTCTGTCACCAGATTGAAGTGTCGGTTAACCGCCTGCGGCTGATTAACGCCAAGTGACTGTAGCAGCCTGCGCTCAATGTCATGTTCGACATTAGCCACATCATTTTTGTACGTCAGGTGTGCATGTTTCGAGTTCATAACAGGCCGCGATGCGGGTTGCCGGGACGGGAACTTGTTGAGTTGCAAACAGACCAACCAGTGTCACTGCATTGCGAGGCTAACATGGACTCACCCGAACCTGTAAAAATATCGTTGTACCGCTGGGCGGGAAAATGGGGCCCGTTCAAGGTATCTATCCCCTGCGGTGAATGCGCTCTAACCACCGACGTGATACAGGATACCCTGTCGAACGAACTCGATGGGATTCCGGTTGTACTCGAAACGCACGACTGGTTATCACACTGGTGGAAGCCTCTGCGCCACGGCGGCTGGCATGCGCCCATAGTGATTGTGGAGGGGCAACTGGTCAGCCAGGGGCATGCACTTAACAGGGGTCTGCTGACTGAAGCAGTCATTGCCGCGCATGTGCAGCGCGCAGCACGCCCCGGCAACCATGTGTTTGGCAAAGAAACCTGTCCGCACTGCACCCGCGCCAAAACCTATCTGCAAAACGCCAATCTGGACTATCAGTATCATGATGTTGTCAGAGAACCGCGTGCGCTCTACGAAATGATTGGCAGGGTAAAACCGATTGTCGGTCCGAAAACACCGATCACCGTCCCTCAAATCTGGATAGATGGCAGCTATGTCGGTGGTGCTGATGAACTTGAAAAAATCGTCAACGCCTCAGTCGAACCCAACCCGGATCGCGGGCGCTGCTCACTTTCTGCGAGCCCGGCAGCCTGAAACTGACCTTGTTACACCCAACCGCGATAGCTACAGCTGGTTAAGAGTTGCGCAGATTCCAGAGTGATTTACGACGCTTTATTCGCAATAGTCTGTCTACGGTATCGAACCAGCGCTGCGCTCTGGAACCGGGGTGCAGCTGCCTTTTAAACTTGATGTAGCGCACTTTTGCCCGGCGCGACCGGTTGAGCAGCAGCGACAGCGCCAGCACCACCAGCGGCAGGCCGGTTGGAAAAGGCAATGGGATACAAATTATCGCAACCAGCAGTATTACCGGGACCCACAGAATACTCACCGGCCCTCCCAGCACTTTTTTTGTAACACGTTGCACCGCCCGTGACCACAACCGGCTCAGTTTCGACGACACCTCGTCGAGACGCATTGAAGGTGCAAACATTAGATAAACCATCGATAATTAATAGCAGAGAATCGACCGACGTCCAGACTGTTCTCCGCAATAGTCGCGCTTTACGCAGGCCCGGGGAAACAACAAGTTCGATGTATTCGCTTTTACGGTATTTACCGCGTTACACTCGGCTGGAAACGTGAAGCAATCGACTCCGCATTCCCGACCAGCCGGTAGCAGCCGGATTATAACCGACGACAGCAGCTATGATCATCAGACATTTGGAAGATTTGAAAAAAACCGGACGCTACGCGGAAAAGCCCGGCCACTGGAGCAGCGCAAGATATCTGCTTCGCGATGACAATGTCGGGTTTACTCTCACACAAACCACAGTGGCAGCTGGCACATCTCTCGATATGGAATATAAAAATCATATCGAAGCAAACCTGATTATTCAGGGTGAGGCGATCGTCACTGATCTCGCCAGCGGTGAAGAACACCATCTTATTGCAGGCTCTACCTACACTCTGGACAAACATGACCGCCACCGCCTTAATGCCATCAGTGATCTGACAATAGTCTGTGTTTTTACACCGGCCCTCACCGGTACCGAAACCCACGATAAAGACGGGTCTTATCCGATCCTGTAACATCGGTCAGCCTGACAGACCTGCCGGCCCTTCGATGGCTTAGTCCGTACCTGCAACCATTCCGCCCTGCTCCCGGTAGTGAACTGCCTCAACTGAACACCCGGGCTCCTCCTGCAAAATCACCATGACTTTGCATACTGCCGGGTCATGCCGCTCTGTGGATTTTATTCCGTTTTCTATAGATCTCGGAAAAAATGCCGAAACTTTCCCGCACAAGGCAACCTGTCGCCGCGTCGATGCACAACCTGCTGTTAATTGTATGTGAACACGTGCCACAGGATTTAATCAGCACTCAGGGATTGTTTCAAAAACTAATGAATAGTTCTGTTGAACCAGACATTCAAAAAACCGGACTATCAGTCGCGGTGTACAAGGTTCTAAAAGCAATGGCGAGGTTTACGCTTCGCCGCGGCATGTCTGTCAGTGCAATGAACGAGCTGGCACGCCGTGCCTACCTGTCTGCAGCGATGGAGCTTATTCAGGAGGAAAACGCCAGAACCACCACATCGCGAATCTGTGCAATGACTGGCATGTACAGACGTGAAATCCGTCGACTCGAGTCCCTGCCACCACTGACAGACCAGGAAACCAGTGACAAGCTCAACAGAACATCCAGAGTGGTTTCAGGATGGCTGCGGGATTCAAAATTTCATACCGCAAGCGGAAACCCTGCCGCACTAAGCCCGGAAGGCGATAAAAGCTTTGAGTTACTGGTAAAGAAGTACAGCGGCGATATAACGCCTACAGCAATCAAACAGGAACTGGAACGGCTGGGCATTATAAGCACTACAAAGCGCGGCCTGATAAAACTGGAAAAGTCGGTATACCTGAACTCAACAGAAGAACATGGCGTCAATGTACTTGGCACAGACACCTCTGACTTAATTGAAACCATCGCACACAATATTGACCAGAGCGCTGGCCACGACGCTGACCACGCCCCTGGCAACGGCAATGGCCAGAACAACACATCAAAATTGTTTCAGCGCAAAGTGGCGTATATCAATGTTCCGGTCGAAAGAGTTCCCGAATTTCAGCAGTACGCTGCCGCCGAAAGCCAAAAGCTACTGGAAAAACTCGACAAATGGCTTTCCAGTCTCACCGCTTCTGCCACCACTACCGATAAGTACCGGGTTGGCGTCGGCATCTATCAGTTTCAGTCGAAACAACGGCGTATCGACGACAGTCTTATAGAGCCGGCAACCGGCCAAACGCAGGAAACGTCGGCAAAGCCGGAATAAGTAATCAATGCAAAACTCATATAAAACGATGCCACGCCCTGTGTATAAATCAATTTGCACTCTGTTATTTCTTTCGACACTGTTTTTTATCGGCTGTAGCGACAATCCCACAGGAGGTATCAGCGGCACTGGCAAGACTGCTCCCATACTTGACACCGGCATATTCGTTGGACAGGTAGATTCAGTAAACCAGCTTTCAATCGACGGTGTGGCATTCGACGCTGCGCAGGCGGAAATATCTATCAATGGCAAAACAGCTCAGTTCGAAGAACTGAGAATGGGTATGTCAGTGGTTGCCAAAGTCGACTACCGGCAAAAGACTGCAACCTCCATCATGTACCAGCCGCTGTTGTCCGGCCCCATAGAAACAACATCAGATGATAAATCTATTATTGAAGTGCTGGGCCAGACAATTAGCGTTACACCGGATACGCATCTCGATTCGCTGACTGTTGAAGATATATTTCAGGACAACATCATCGAGGTGAGCGGAAGTAGAGATGCAAGCGGCAACATAGTCGCAGATTACATCAGGGTTCCCGATCTCGAACAAAACTATTATGTTGTCGGTGGACTGGAATCGGAATCGACACAAACCCTACTGATCGGTGGAACCAGTATCGACAGTCAGTCACTCATGCTGGCTGTAGATAACCGGGAACTGACCCTCGGCACAACGATCAAGGCAGAACTGCTAAATCCGGAACCCGACAGCCTGCCTGACACACCACTTTTCGCGACGGGCGCGTCTATCGTTACGCAGCCGATGCCGGCGCAGTTTGAAACAGTCACGGTTAAAAATATGGTTACTGCGGTTTACGTTAGCAGTAGCTTCAGGATCAAAAACTTTATTTTTTCGATCAGTGACGAAACGACGTTCCTCGACGCTAACGGCGCTGTCACTGAACCATTCTCCATTCAGGAGAACCATAAGCTCAAAGTGGTCGGATACTCCAACGGTGCTAATCGTGTCGGAACAACCACCATCATGATGGCCGAGACACACGGTCATAGTCGCCGCAGAAAGGTTGAGTAAACATAGACTGGCCGGTACAAACTACCGGCCAGCCGTTTACAACTAACTGTGCTTAAGTTTCGCGTGCTCCGATCTCAGAGCAAGCCACAGACAGTAACACATCACGAGCACCACAATGGTAAACGGAATGCCGGTTGATACTGCAGCCCCCTGCAGCGCACTCAAACCACCGCCTAACAACAGCGCAATGGCGACAAGCCCTTCCAGGGTGCACCAGAAAACACGCTGAACAACGGGCGCATCCATTTTCCCACCGGCGGTAATGGTATCGATAACCAGACTTCCGCTATCTGACGATGTAACAAAAAAGATCACAATCAGAATCAATGAGATTGGCGCCACTATACCGTACAGAGGTAACTCCTTCAGAAAACCAAAGAGCGCACCTTCGGGAGCGTAGCTGTCAATAACCGTTGCCCGTACTCCTTCAGCCCCGCCGGCGTTAAGCATATCAATGGCAGCGCCACCAAAGGTTGACATCCAAAACGCACAAACAAGCGTTGGCGCAAGCAGTGCACAGATTACAAATTCACGCACTGTACGTCCTTTTGATATTCGCGCGATAAACATACCAACAAACGGAGACCATGCAATCCACCACGCCCAGTAGAACGTTGTCCAGCCATGAAAGTAACTGGTGTCTTCGCGACCGAACGGATTCGACAGCGCCGGTAACGCGACCACGTAATCCACCATCACACTGCCGTAACGCGAAATTGCCGCACCGGCACCGGTGGCGAATATCACAAAAATAAACAGCACTACCGCCATCACCATGTTTATTTCGGAAAGCCGCTTAACGCCCTTATCCATGCCCAGACACACTGAAACCAGTGCAATCATAGTGATACCGATAATCAGCATTACCGTAACAGTGTTACTTGGTTCAATACCAAATATTTCATTCAGACCTGCAGCCACTTGTTGTGCACCAAGCCCGAGTGACGTAGTGAGTCCGAACAACGTTGCAAACACTGCCAGTGTATCGATGGCGTGTCCCCACCAGCCCCAGATGCGCTCACCCAGTATTGGGTAAAACGCCGAACGAAGTGTAAGCGGCAGTTTCAGGTTATAGCAAAATATCGCCAGACTTAACCCAACTGCTGCATAAACTGCCCAGCCCTCAAGGCCCCAGTGGTGGATGGTACCGACCACTCCGGCATACTCGTTACCGGGCTGCGTAATATCAATACCAAGTGGCGCAGCATTGCCGCCTTCAGCAAAGTTATAGTAAACCGGTTCGAGTACACCGAAAAATAACAGACCAATGCCAATACCCGCAGCAAACATCATTGCGATCCAGCCGGCATATGAATAGTCAGGACGGGCATCTTTACCACCGATTCTTACTGCCCCCACCGGCAATATGATGAGCACAAGACAGAACAGGGTGATTGCATCGACAGATAGAACTAAAAACCAGTCGAAAGTACTTGTAAGCCAGGGACGCAGCCATCCAAAGAATTCTGCAGATGCTTCCTGATTGGCCAGCGATAAAAGCACGAAGGCGCCAATGATGACGCTTGAAATTAAAAAAACCGGGTTATGAATGTCGAGGCCAAACGGACGGATGTTGTCCTGCCCCATCTTATAATCGGTGTGATACTCAAGATCCCGTTCAGTCCTGACCTCAATTGGATCACTCGCCATATTCCCTCCTCACAGTAGTTTTACGGTGTTTTATTTACACATAAACCTTATAAAGGCAAAAGCACCTGCTTGTGGAAGTACTGACCACATAACATACACTTGTCACAGATCCTCACGGTGAAACTACTATAGTTCGGTAAAGGTGTCACGGGAAACACCCGTGCACAATGCGTCATGTCTGATGCCTTAATCGACAAAGACACAACTCAACCCATGATGCATACCCGTAAAATGCCATTCATTAATACATAAAGTATTTATTCGAACGGATAAATTGCTGCTACGCAGTGGGTCCAAACAGCAGCAGGCGCAGGTTTATCTTTAAAAGCACAAGAAGCACACAACGCAATAGCATTCTTACAAAAACACAAATCTATATTCATCTACACCGAAAATGACAGTACCACTACGGTGGCAACTACAAAGGGGAACACTGCTGTACAAGTTAGTTGCACCATTCGACCAATAAGCTTGACTGTATAGCTGTTGATCAGTAGCCGGTCAGTTCAAGATACCCGCGACCGACAGGCTCACCGCTTTCGTTGCGTAAGCGGATTGCACCCTCCCAGTATCGCACCGTCAGTAACAGTTCCTGATTTTCGATCAATGGCTCAAACACAATCACTTCACCGGTATCGCTACGTCGCAGCCGACCAGCCACCGGATAGTTACCACCGTTCGGGCTTTGCCACCAGTGGTCAATGATTAGTTCAGGCACTGGAATGGATCGCCTGTCACCGGATTGATCAATTTCAACCGCATGGCTGTGCGGGTCGGCGCTGCCGTCTGAGTTACGTAACTGATAAAACATAATGTCGCGTCCGTCGTCGAGTTGCAGGGCAAACCAGTCCCAGCCAACCTGATCAGCTGCCAGTGCACTGCTGCTCCACTCACGATCAAGCCATGCAGAACCGGTCACGTCATAGCTTTCACCGGCAACACTGATTTGACCTTCAGCGCGCAGCCGCGGCATGGAGTAATAATACGAAGCATTGCAGGGGTCGGCACTCTTACGGCTGTAACCCGCCTCTCCCTGCAATACCACAGGTTTTTCAGCAGTGAGTGTCAGACTAATTTTTTCGCTGCCATCTGCCACGTCGAGCGCCCAGGCACCAGCAGCAGTGTGCGTGAGCTTCCAGTCATCAAGCCAAACCGTCGTTTCACTATTGCGTTGCTCAGCACCGGCAAGTCCTGCCGCGGCCCTTGCAAAACGTTCGTGTGCACGAACCTTTTGCTGCCCCGCCGCGGTAACGGCGAAGTGCCCCATGTAAAATTGTGATGCAGCCCATGCAGACTCGCTATCAGCAGGTTCCGGCTGATTAGCTACCCTGAAAAACGTCACATGAAAACCAAGATCGGTGCTTTCACTTTTCACGTTACCGGTGATATACCACCACTCGTTTCTGAACTCACGATGTGCACCATGATCAGCAGGGAAAGTAAATTCACGTGGCCCACAGGCTCTTTCATAACCACCGGCATCACCACCTAGCTCGGTATGTAAAGAGACTATTGATGACGCATCGGTGGTGACCGGTGTTTTTTCAAAAGAATAATCACAGGCCACCAGTAACAACAGCCCGGCCCCCATATACTTTTTAATAAACGATGTATTCATTGGTGGCGCAACGCCTGTGACGGTGACATTTGGCTAAGTCGCCACGCAGGATAAGCTCCGGCGAGCAATGCTGCCACCAGCGCCAGTACCACACTCTCTGCCAGCACAGCCGGTGGTATATGGAACTGCATCGTCCAGCCGAATGACCTGACATTGATCACCGCAACCAGAATGGCAGACATAACAATACCCAGTGGCAGCGCCAGTAGTCCAGCAATCAAACCCATGGTACCGGTCTGCGTAAACAACAGCCGTCGCAGTTCAGATGGAGTCATGCCAAGGGCACGCAATACAGCAAACTCTGCTCGCCTTTCAAGTGACAGCGCCATTAACGCACTTAAAATTCCGACAAACGCAACCCCCACAGTGAGTAGCCGCAACACATGTGTAATTGCAAATGTGCGATCAAAGATAGTCAGCGACAGATCACGAATATCTTTGTTCGAACGCATCATTAAGCCGGGGGATGCATTCACCTCCTTGCGCAATTGATCGGCAACCTGGGTTTCACTGCCACCGGCCACTGACACACCTATTGAACTCAGCCCGCGATCACTCCAGTGCCGATGCATAGTAGACATTGGCATAATCACCAGCCCTTTACCGGCACCGTAGTCAGTAAAAATACCAGCAATAGTGAAGTTAACACTGCCAGCAGATGTATTGATACCGAGGTTGTCACCGCGGCTCACTGAATAGCGTCGTGCCAGCGGTTCGGAAACAAAAACAGTATCCGGCGCCTGCCACTGCTGCCACGCATCAGACACCACAATATCCTTATCACTGAATGACAAACCTTTTTCAATGTCACCGGCAAATTCCAGAGCAAGCAGGGTGGCGGGTAGGTTTTCAGCTTCTATGTCAAACGTGCGCGCAAGGCGAAAACCCTGCGCCCCTTCAATCTGTTTAACCGCCGGTAGCAATGACTCAGGGAGCGCATTGCTCAGCGACTGTGCATCTCTGACATAGTAGTCTGCCTGCAGTGTCTGGCCGAGCCAGTCAGACACAGACAACCGGAAGCTGCCAATCATAATACCAACACCGCAGGTCGCCGATACCGCAACCACAAGTGCCGCGACAGCCACTGACGTCCGGCTTAAGCTGGCTGTTAATGATCGGAAGGGGTATTGCCCCAGCCCGCCGTTTTTAAACACCGGCAGTTTCTTAAACAGCACCACCAGCATGACAAGCCCTTTTGGAATAAGGAGACTGTAGCCAATCACTATCAAAAACAGCGCAACAAATGCTGCAAACAAACCATCACTCATCCACAACACAGCAATACCGGCAACGCCACTCAACACTCCGATGATTGATAATAAAGGCACCATGGCACGGGTAGTCGACTCTATACTTGAGCGTTGCATCAGGGTGACAGGCGGGCTGTTTGCCGCCTCCCGCGCCGGCGCAAGTACCGCAAGCACTGTAGCGGCAATACCAAGGCCAATGGCTTTTAGCACTGTTGTGACAGGGAAATCCAACCGCCTGACGTCCAGTACAAAGTAAAGGTCATTAATAGTGCGTGTGACCAGGTTTAGCAACACACTGCCCAGTGCCAGACCAAGCAACAAACCAATGGCAATCCCAACCGCTGCAAACAACAGCGCTTCAACAACAATAGAAACCGCAAGTTCTGTTCATTGCACACCCACCACCCGCAGCTGACCAAATACTCCTCGCCGTTGCAGCACCGACAAGGTAACGGTGTTGTAGATCAGAAATGCACCTACCAGCAACGCCAGCAAACTCATCGCCAGCAGATTAGTATGAAATGCAGCAGTCATTTGCTGCAACGCATTGTTGCGGCGCGAAGCTTCAGTCAGGGTGATACCCGGTGCCCTGCTGCGTAACTGCGCCTGCAGCGTATCGAGTTGTTGTTGATTATCTATGACAAGGTCAATTCGGCTAAGCCTGCCGGTCATTGCAAGCAGCGACTGTGCGGTAGCAATATCTGCCATTGCCATGGAGTCGAACACCGGTTGCTGGTCAGTGTCGACCAGGTTCACCAGCGTGAGTTGGTGACGGCTACCCGCAGCCTCGACGTCAAGAGTGTCCCCGGGCGCTACACCGAGTCGCGCAGCCGTTGCACTGCCAAGTACTACGGTGCCCGCCTGCAACAATGCCAGTCGGTCACGACCGGCCACCGGCGTATCAGTGCTGCTCTGCAGAGTATCCAGCTGGTTACGGAACATGGGCTCTGCAAAAAGGTCCACCCCCAGTAGCTGCATCGTTTCACTGCCGCCCTTACCGTTAACCACTATAGAACCTTCAACGACCGGTGCACTGCTGCGATAGCCAATTTCGGTGCGCAGGTAGGTGTATAGCTGTTCGTCAAGCCCGCTGCTGCCTGCGGTAAGCTGGTGCGTGGTGCGACCGGTTATCGCATCAAGGGACAAAGCAAACGCACGCTTGGCACTCTGATTGGCAATGTCGACACTAAACACCACAGCGACTCCCAGGGCCATGCCGGTTAGCATCAGCACTGCCTGCCACACATGCTGCGCCCAGTAACGGCGGGCGCACTGCAACAGCAACCGGTAAACCGATCCGCCTGCACGTACCATCGGTGAGTCCGGCACTGCGTTACCAGGCAAGAGACCGGCTCCCGTCACCATCACCTTCAACCACTGCACCATCGACCATGCGGATTATCCGGTCTGCGGTCGAAGCCACCGCACGGCTGTGTGTCACCATTAGCACGGTCTGGCCTGTTGCACTGGCAATTTCGTTAAACAGTGACATCATTTGTGCGCCGGTTTCAGCATCCAGATTACCGGTATGCTCATCGGCAAGCACCAGTGCAGGTCGATGTACCATGGCGCGCGCAATGGCCACTCGCTGCTGCTCGCCCCCGGATAACTGATCCGGAAATGCAGCGGCGCGATCTGCAAGCCCAACCCGTTGCAACATTTGTTGTGCGTTCTGCTCTGTCAAATCTAAGGCCACACCGTTCAACTGCAGTGGCAGCTTGATATTTTCGAGCGCTGTCAACGTTTGGATCAGGTTAAATGACTGATATATAAACCCGATGTGTTCGCGTCTGAACAGCGTTCTCTGGTTTTCCGAGAGCGCATGCAGTAGTACACCGTCAATCACAATCTCCCCGCTGTCGATGGTGTCAATCCCCGACACCACGTTAAGCAGCGTCGATTTCCCGGAGCCGCTCTGCCCCAGTAAAGCAACGCGTTCCCCGCGGGCAACCGCAAACGACACGGAACGCAATACCGGGGGCCCGGCCATCTCACCGGGGTAGCTTTTTACAACCCGCTGAAGAACGAGGAACTGTCCGGTTTTTTCGGGCTCAGGTGACATAGATTGCAGATTTCCGGAAATGGCAGCACGCGGCGGGTACGGCAAAAACTACGTACAGGTGATGTTTGTGGATTGCGCCACATGGTGCCAAGGCGACGGGTAATGCGCAAAAGGTAAAGGATGACAAGGCATCGGGGAATATTACCGTAGACCACCGGTAACGGCATGCTGGTTTGTTTTTGCCGCCGAACGATAATACTACTCAACAGGGAAGCTTATATCCCTGAATTTCCAATAAAATCTCAAGGACGAAAAAATGGCTACTCTGATCGCAAATCAATCCAATACACTCGGCACTGCTGGCACGGACCGCACTTCAAGGCAAACCGGGAACGGCCTCACCGACCGCATCAAATGGATTCTGGCGCACGCAATAACCATGTACAGCATTAACGCCGAACGGCGCGAACTGGCAAAGCTTACCGACGAGCAACTCAGAGATATCGGCATTTCCCGCTCGCAGGCGCAGGAAGAATGTAACCGCGCGGTATTTGATGTGCCACAAAGATAGATAAACGCTGTGCCTCTGCAGTGATATCGCAGAGGCATAACCGCGACCTATTAACCGGGCAACTCTACCGGGGTCAGTACTTCATATTTTTCCGGGCAGCGAACTTTCAGCGCATTATTCATAGCACTAATCGAACTGTTAACCACCGGATGAATTAGGGTACCGGCCACATCTGCCAGTGGCTGCAGCACATAAGCCTGCTGCTCGATATCGGGGTGTGGCAGGTTGGGCGAAACTTCTGCCGCATACAGCAACAAATCAAGATCCAGTGGCCGGTCAATAAACTTGTTATCGGTTCGAACTCTGCCGTGCAGCACTTCAATGTCACGCAGCCACTGAAGAACCTGATCAATACTTTTGCAGGTGTAACCACCAATCACTGCGTTTAAAAAGTCGTCACCTTCCATACCCACCGCCGGTGAACGGTAAACCTTCGACACAGCGCAATCAGTGAGCTCACCTTTAATTGTACCGATGGCTTTCGCTGTATTTTGTTGCGGAAGAATGTTACTTCCAAGACTAATGTAAATCAGCGCTTTTTTATTCACTGGCGTCACTGTGCAGCTAACTTTTTGTAACCAGCTCACCACGCTCGATAATCAGTCCGACATCTTTGCTTTTACTCAGCGCACCAACTTTATGCAGCGTGATGCGAACCCACGGCACGCCAAACTCATCGGTCACTATGTTTGCCAAACCATCAATCAATGATTCAACCAACTGAAATTCACTGGCCTCAATAAAACTCACCAACCGATCGGAAAGCGTTTTGTAGTTAAGTGCAAACTGAATATCATCTGTTGCTGCAGCGCGACTGATGTCTGTGGCCATTTCCAGATCCACGGTCACCGGCTGGCGAACTTTGCGTTCCCAGTCGTTTATTCCGATGATTGTTTCGGCGCGCAGTTCAGTTATAAATATCTTATCCATAGCGGAAATAATATACCTGAAAACTACGCTTATCAGCAGTCTCCCGGTGCGTCACTCGGCATGCAGCACACAATAAGTATCAGCTCCAGGGGGTTGCGATGTCACCGGCAGCATCAATACTCACTGCAATTAAAGCGTTCGACCACCGTCAATTGCAATGGTCTGACCGGTGATAAATTGTGCATCGTCACTACACAGATACATTACAGCAGCTGCAATCTGTTGCGGACTACCGATTTTATTCAACGGAATTTTCGCCAGCATTTTAGCTTGCTCATCGTCGGAAACGGCGCTTGGCCCTTCCGGCCAAAGTATCGCCCCGGGCGCTACGCCATTCACCCTGACTTGCGGCGCAGACTCTACAGCCAGTGACCGCGTCAACATGGAAAGCGCCGCTTTTGATGCACAGTACACGCTGTGTTCGCGATGGGTAAGCTTCGCATAGATATCGAGAATATTGACCACCGCACCGTTGTGACGACCCAGTTCCGCCAATGCCGCCTGAGATAACAGCAACGGCGCAAACACATTCGCATTAAAAAGCGTTTCGAGTTCGGCGGTGCCAATGCTACCGAGCGGGGTTGGAAAAAATTCTGAGGCGTTGTTTACCAGCACATCGAGCCTGCCCCACTGAGCAACTGCGGCATCGATTAACAGCCTGCACTGCTGTAAATCTTTAAAATCCGCCGCCAGACTGATTGCGGAGTTACTGCGGGAATCATTCAGGGATTGTACAAGCTTGGCTGCAGCTGCCGCAGAAGAGCGGTAGTGCACTATAACGCAATAGCCGTGCTCATGCGCACGGCGGGCAATAGCTGCACCGATGCGTTGCGACGCACCGGTGATCAGCATCACTCTGTCAGTAGAGTGGTTCAACTATAGTTGACAACTTGGCCAACACTACTGACAGAGAGGTTCAGGTTAGCGCGGAAGTTAACGCTATTACCCAAACATATCTGCAGTGATTCCGGCATACCAACCAAGGGATTCAAGGTAGGTAGTCTTGCGAAGCTCTCCATCTTCGCCGGTCTGGCTAATGAACTTGGAAGTAGCAGCAATTTTGCCGTCTTCAGGCGCGTACTGTGCCCCTACTTTAACGCCGTCGTCAGTAGCAATAAGGCTCCAGCAGGTATTTGAATAACTGGCAGGCCCTGCCTCGGCACCGGTTAATTCCGCCATTATTGCATTGGATGCAACCTTGGCCTGACTGTTCGCCGAAAAGCCGGACTTAGGCATGGCACCGGCAATACTGGCATCGCCCAAAACAAATACGTTTTCATTCACTGTCGAACGCATGGAGTTAGCATCGATAGGACAAAAGCCGGAGTCGTCGGTTAAGCCCGAAGCCATCGCAATTGAACCTGCCTGCTGGCCTGGAACCACATTCAGTACCGCGCCCTGGAATTCATCAAGGTCGGTTTCAACCGTACCTGACTTGGCATCGACGTTAACCACACCGCCGTGTACATCAGGGCCGTACCATTCAATCATGCCGGCGTAGTGCTTTTCCCAGCCTTCCTGAAACAGTCCCTGCTTCGAGAACTTTGGCTTTGGATCGAGAATAATAATTTTGCTTTTATTCATGCCGCGGGTTTTAAGCATATGCGCCATCATGGAAACACGCTCGTATGGTCCCGGCGGGCAGCGATAGGGGTTTGGCGGAGGTACCATCACGATATTGTCGCCATCTTCCATCGCATCGAGTTTGGCTTTAAGCAACTGGGTTTGGGTTCCGGCCTGCCACGCGTGCGGTGCGATTTCTGCGTCGGCTTCAGAATACCCCGGCACAGTGTCGTATTTGAGATCGATGCCAGGCGCAACAACAACGCGGTCGTAGGCGACGGAAGACCCGTCTTCAAGACTGACTGATTTAGCGTCCATATCAACACCGGTGGCAAAACCGGTAACCACGTTCACACCGGCAGCCTGCAGCTTGTCGTAGCCGTGGGTAATAGACTCAAACTCTCTAAAGCCACCCAGGTACAAATTGGAAAAGAAGCAGGTGGTGTACGAGTCTGATGCGGTGATCAGTGTGACATCAACAGCGCCCGACATAGCCATGGTACGCGCGGCAGTTGCGCCACCTGCACCACCACCAATAACAACCACCTTGGGCTTGGCCTGCGCGCCGATATTGAAGGGCAGCGCCAGTGATGCGACGCCTGCGCCCAGGATCGCGTTGAATTGTCGCCGATTAATTTTTTGCATAGTTGCTCCCCCAGAGCGTAGAAGGCACCGGACCGCACAATTGCCTATCCGGCACTACCAAACCAACTATAAGCCAATCGAACAGGCGAGATAATATGCAAAAAGGGATAGAGCCCCCGGGCGCATTACACAACGCTAATTACGACTTTTTTACCCAGCGGTCAAATGCGTCAGTAACACCGTTTTTGCCATCTTCGAAACCTGCGGTATATTCATCGGTAACACGCTGTTCTTCCAGCGCAGGGTTGCCGAGAGCACCGGTTGCCCAGCCATGACAGTACGCATCAGCCACACCGGCCTCATGCATCGCTTTTAATGTTGAATGGTATAGAGATTGTTCCATTTCAATAGCCTAACTCAGTGCGAAACCGCAAGCATATATATCTTAAAGGATAGACGGAATCACCGCTGTACCGGTACACAAACTACCACTCACAGACTCAACAATGACATTCAGTAACGAAAGCCTCGCGCCGGCGGCAGCAGGCACACCCAATGGCTGACCCGCAGCACCCGCTGGTAACACTGCTTCCGAGCGGTAAACAGTTTATTTCCGCCCCGCATTCAAGCGTGCTGGAATCGGGACTGCGGGCAGGCATTGCATTGCCGTATCGCTGCAGCAACGGCAGCTGCGGTGAATGCCGCGCACGAATAGTCACGGGGAAAGTCGAAGCCACCGCCTTTCACGACTACACACTCACCGCCGCAGAGAAAAGTGCCGGTGTGGTTTTACTGTGCAGCCATAAGGCACTGACACCAATCGACATTGAAGTGACCGAAGCAGGCAACGCTGAAGACATTCCACTGCAGCAGCTAAATACCCGTATTTGCCACGCTGAAACCATTGACGATGTGTTGGTGATTCGACTGAAAATCCTGCGCGGCAAGGCGTTATGGTTTCTGGCCGGACAATACGCAAACATACACATCCCCGGCTGCACTCCACAGCTGCTGCCGATTGCCACCTGCCCCTGCGAAGCAGGCACACTGGAATTTCACATAAGCGCGGAGCACACAGAACTGCAGCAGGCAATTGTGCAACTTCCAAAGCGTGAACGCATTACTGTTGAAGGCCCGCATGGACGCTTTGCCGTTGACGACAACACACTCACCCGCTTTCATCATGTATTTGTCACGGTAGATACAAACTTTGCAGTCGCCAAACCCATGATCGAACATATCATGGCGACCGAAACTGACCCCGACTGCTCACTGCTGTGGGTAGCATCAAACCACTATCGGCATAACCTGTGTCGCAGCTGGGCGGATGCATTCGACTGGTTTTCTTACCAGCCATTATCCGACAAAACCGGCTTAAATAGCGCAATTACCGCACTGCAGCAGCAAAGTACACAACCGCTAAAACTATACCTAAGCGCCGGCACGCAGAACGAATGGCGTTCACAGCTGGCCGGACTCGACCGCACAGAACTGTTAACCGATTACACAGCAAACTAGTCGCGACCAAACAAACGCTGAGTCGATTTGGTTACCTGTTCGGTAATATCCGGTGCATCAATCTCGATGATCTGATCAATCACCCAGCGGTTGTCCTGATCTTCGCCCATGATCTCCAGTACCTGATGACCAAGATAACGAAAGCTGCCATAACCCGGAATATCATCGTTGTAGGAAAATTCGGCGTAGCTTTCGAAGCGTTTGTTCAACAGTGCAATAAACGGTGGAATGTAATTCCCCGGCCCCGCAATATCGCTTAAATTCTCCTGCATATGCTGCGCGACTTTATTGCACAATTCGGTAATTAGTGCACTGCGTGACTGCTGATCAATAAAACTGTGAGTCAGGCGGTCAACGTGTTGAATTTGAAACGCAAGCAACTCACTAATGACACCAATGCGCTGCTGATCAGAGTCATAGCGAAAATCTTCTGCGTGCAGATTGATTGCCCCGTTCAGGGCGTGACGCCACAATATAAACGCAAGCGCACTGGCCTGATCATCTGACGACTTCTCGCCGATCACATCACGGTTATCGCGCTCGGGAGTTGAGTTATGCCAACGATCTCTTATGCGTCGACCCGCCAATATGTTGCTCCGGTTAATGCTTTTGCCTATGTTACCCCGTCCACTTATAAAGCGCACAAACAAAGGCGCCACCTGCTAAAAAAGGCCGTGGTATGCTGTGCTGATGAAGGCACTGAATTCCAAACTGCAGCAAACAGTGCAACACAACTGCGACATCTCCGATGCACGCTTCGCACGTGATTATTCCATGTGTGTTTACCTGTTGCGCATGCAGGAACACTATCGCTGGAAAAACAACCTGTCACTCGATGGCCCTATCGACGGTGAAGTGCTCGGTAACTGGGTGCGCGAAACCGAAGACTACTGGGACACCATCGAAGAAACAGAATTCAAACCGCTCACCATCAATAAAACCGCATACCATCCGTTCGACAGTGATGCGATTAACCGCGCACTGGAAGATTCACCACTGGTATACACGGCAGGATACGGCCGCCTGGGGCAACCGCACTTTGTACTGGCAGAGTGCCTGCAGCGCAGCAATGCACCCTACCCGCAACTGGAACTCGGTCGTGAAATTGCGCGTGACTCCATCACGCTGCCGGCCATGTCACGCGACGGCACCATTATTATCCGTCACGATGCAATCAAAAGAATGCTCTGGCAAATGACCGCAGAGTGGCGCCTGCGTAAAAACCCCGGGCCAATGGCGCGGCTGCTTGCGCACTACCACATTGATGCAAACCACCCTGACGACAACCGGATTGCCGCTGCCGCCACTGACTTAAGCCCCGTATTCATTCACCACGAACAGGGTGAGATCAACGCCAACAAACATCTCGGCAGTGACTATTTAAACATGCTGCTCAGCCTGCAGGGAAAACCCGGTGAGGGTTATATAAGAGCGGTAGGTGACTTGCTGGCCGACTCACTCGGTACCTGGCCATACATCGTAGAACATCAGGCATCAGCCCATCTCGATTTCTGGCTGGCCGGGCTGCAGGGTATTCGTGAATCCCTACTGGAACCGATTGGTTTACAGCAGAAGTTATTAGACAGTACCAACCCAATCAAAGCGCTTTCAGCGCATATCAATACCGAACAACAACGCTGGCAGTTTGTCGCAACACAACTGATTGAAGAGTTCAGCCGCAGCGGTACAGGCTTTGACTACAAAACGACTATCGAACAGGCAGTGCAAAAACAACCATGAATGACTTCCACGAGATCGCGCCGGCAACGCAGATCTATGTTCGCGACAACGCGTTGTCTGCCGCCCAGTGCAGCACCATTATTGATCGTTTTGAATCGGCCACCGATGAACAATACCAGGGACGAATCGGCCAGACAGAAAACGTTAATATGGATATTAAACGTTCTACCGACCTCGTTATAAGCGGCAAGCCACACTGGAAAGACATTGATCAGTTACTGTTTCAGTCACTGGCAGGCGGCATAAAATTTATGCGCGCACAGCACCCGTTTTTTTCGGGGCGCTTTAAAGATTTCGGGTACGCCATTCAGCGCACCAATGAGGGCGAGTATTTTCACTGGCACGTCGACAGCGGCAGCCACTCGTTCAGTGACAGACAACTGGTTGCAATATGGTACCTCAATGATGTGCCCGGCCCCGGTGGAGAAACAGAATTCAGACTGCAGAATTTAAAAATCACACCGCAGGCCGGTAAGCTGGTGTTGTTTCCACCGTTCTGGACGCATGAACATCGTGGCGTCACGCTCACACAGGGTGTGAAGTATATTGCTACAACCTGGGTGTTGTTTGCGTGACTATTGTCGGTATACCCATGCGGGGGTAACAAAAGGTGGATGCGCTCCGCTTATCCACCCTACACAAACACGCAGCACACTTTAAATCCTTTATAAGTGCACACTATGCTTACTACCATACAAAATGTACTCAGCGCCGACGAACTTGAAACAATCAATCAGCTGGTTAACACCGCTGATTGGCAGTCGGGTCGGCACAGTGCAGGTGCGCACGCAGCAGAAATTAAACACAATGATGAAATGGATCAGCGCTGCGAAAGCTGGAAAACCATTAATCAACTGGTGGTCACCAAGCTGTATAAACACGAAACATTTCAACGTGCTGCTTTGCCCAGTAAGGTATCTGCTGCTTTTGTATCGCGCTATGGTACCGGTATGCAGTACCAGCCACACGTTGACGATCCGGTGATGGGAAGCGCCTCGGCGCGTTATCGCAGCGATATTGCGGTGACCGTCTTTTTAAGTAACAAAGACAGCTACGACGGCGGCGAACTAAAAATACACACGCACTTCGGACCGGTTAACGTAAAGCTCGATGCAGGTGCTGCCGTAGTGTATCCCGCATCAAGCCTTCACGAGGTCACCGAAATTACTGCAGGGCAACGGCTGGCCTGTGTGTTGTGGGCACAAAGCCTGGTGAGGAGTGCTGAACAACGTGAAATACTCAGTGACCTTGACGAAGCCCGGCAGGCACTGCATTTATCAGCAAAAGCGGCTCAGGTCACTGCAACGGTAGACAGGGCCTATACCAACCTGCTGCGAATGTGGTCAGAGGTATAGCTGCAAACAGGTTGGCAGCGACTCTACAGCTACGGGCTAATAGTGTTTGTGGTAGCTGCGCCTGACGCCGGCCCGCTGCACAATGATGCCCATCACGTTACTTAAATCGTTCTTTACTTCGTTTGAAGCTGCGTACTGTGTATTGAGTGGTTGCAGTTGCCAGTCGCTGCCGTTTTTTTTCAGCTGCCTGAACAACACATCGGTTTGCCCTTCCACCAGAACGTAACTGCCATCGGTGGCACGTCCGGTCGGGTCGATCACGATAATACAGCCACGCCTGAATTCAGGCTCCATGCTGTCATCGAGCACTCTTAACGCAAACGGTTCGGCTTCCTTGCAGGTACTGGGTTCGTCGGCGATTTGCGCGGAGTCAGGTGCCTTGCGAAAAAACTTCAGCGTGTTTTCAGACATGCATCAGTCTTTCATGCGCCACGGCATTAGTACATCAGCCAGTCCAACGCCCCATGCCTTAAACAGCCCCATGTCATCCATGCGATGGTATTGCACACGCATGGTAAAAGCACTGCCAATAACAATGGAAATAGCAGCAACAAAAGACCCCAGCGCCAGCGTAGATATACCGCTAATCGATTGTCCAACGGTACAGCCAAGCGCCAGCACACCGCCAAACCCCATCAGTAACCCGCCGCTTAAATGGTTGACCATATCACCGCGATCAGAAAAGGTTTCTATCGCAAAGGTACGGCTAAACAACGCATATAGAAAAGAACCTGCAATCACGCCAAATACTATGGCAATACCAAAGTTGATGGTTGCACCGGTGAAAGTCATCAGGTAGCTCAGCGTGTTGCCGGTAGGTGCGATGAAACTCATGGCCTCGACTGGTACCGGGTCAAAGTCGTCCACCCCGATCAAGCCGGTCACTACCCAGGCCGCGGTAATGATTAAACCAATCACAATGCCGGCCACCAGATTGTCGCGACTCTCCCGCAGCGCCTCCTGCTTTAGCGCCCACAAAATCAGCAGCGCAGCCACTAATAGTCCAATTCCCCAGCGCACCGCATTAGTTGCTTCAAACCCGAACCAGCCACTCAGCACACTGGCAAGCCCCTGATCAGCAATGCCCTGTTCGCCAAGGTCAATGGTCATCGGCTCAATAGCCGCCACCCGCAGTACCGCAAACAGGCCGCGAAGCGTCATGTAGGCCGAGATTGCGAGAATAAGTAACACCACCAGAGACTTAAGGTTGCCGGTACCGACCCTCACCAGCGTGCGCTGACCGCACCCGCCTCCGAGCGTCATGCCAACACCAAACAACAACCCGCCAATAATATAGCCGCCGAGTCCGAAATTGGTGGTGCGGTAAATACTGCTGCCAACGTCAACCAGGCCGGTCAGCTCGAGAATCTGCGCACCGGCAACGGCAATTCCCATGGCCAGCACCCACGCGCCAAGGCGGCCTTTCAGCCCCATATTCACCCAGTCGCTTACCGCCCCCATGGTGCAGAAGTTGGTGCGATTGGCGACAGCACCGAAAATCAGCGCCAGAACAAAACCCAGCGTAGTGACCAGGTGGATATTGGTGAATTCCATTGACTTAGAGCGCCCCGGTTTTGAATTCAGGAAATACGGGTAATTTTGGAAGCAAAGCGCCTGCTAATCAGGCTTTCTTACTAATCAGGCTTTCTTCAGGCGGTAAACAAAACTGTCGCCGTCTTCGCTAGACTCAAGCAGCTCGTTGCCGGTTTGCTTGGCGAACGCCTCAAAGTCTTTAACAGAGCCCGGGTCGGTAGCGATAATTCGCAGTATGTCACCCGACTGCAGCTCTTTGAGGGCTTTTTTTGCGCGCAAAATAGGCATCGGGCAGTTTAGTCCGCTGGCATCAAGCTCTTTGGTAAAGTCGCTCAATTGGGTTCCTCGCTCTTAGGCATTTTTATTAATTGATTAATCGTGCTCGCCCATCGGCCGCGGCGGGCGTTTTTGTTTCAGCAGCCGCTCGGCCTGATCGGGGTTGTCAGCAAACATCATACGGAAAGTTGTGCCTTTCACCACACCGGGTGCGTTGCGACACTGACTCAGGAAATCTTTCGCCTCCCGATATTTCGGGTGCGACTGCAGGTAAGTCAGCTGCTGAAAAGGATTTATTTCAAAGACATGATAAGCCACCGGTCGAGGGTATTACTGTGGCGCGCCACATTCAATATCCCCTTAGAAATAGGGCTTGCCACCGGTTCGAAAAAAGCCGGAATATTCCGTCAAACGCGACCCGATGCCGTCTCATCTTCAGACAAATTTCGTTACTATTGGCGCATGCAATTGCTCCATGCCCCGCTCCGTTTAGAAAACCGCCCGTGTCTTGTGATTGGCAACTCCGCTCAGGCAGTGCGTCTGGCCGAATGGCTTGTGCTGCACCGTGCCAGTGTGCTGATGATTGGCAGCGCCACCACCGAAACCAAACAGATTCGCTGCGAAGCACGTGCGGTTAGCACCGACGACATTGACCACCACTGGCTGGTCATCGCCGCCGGCGACGACCCCGCCGTTAACCGACAGGTGCTCGACTGGTGCGACCAGCGCAACCGCTTCTGCTACAGCATCGACAATCCACAGCACGCAAGCTGGATGCTCAGCCAAACCGATCATCAACAACACGGCCAGCACCAGGGCAAAGTGGCACTGGTGGGCGCCGGTCCCGGCGACCCCGAACTGCTCACACTGCGCGCGCTGCGACTGATTCAGGAAGCCGATGTTATTGTTTACGACAGACTGGTCAGCAAACCGATTATGGCGCGCTGCAACCCGGCCGCCGAATTCATCTACGCGGGCAAGGCAAAGTCCAACCACACGCTGCCGCAGGAATCGATTAACGATTTACTGGTGACACTGGCACAGCGCCCCGCCAATGTGGTGCGCTTAAAAGGCGGCGACCCGTTCATCTTTGGCCGCGGCGGCGAAGAAATCGAAACGCTGGCAGAAAAACGAGTGCCGTTCCAGGTTGTGCCCGGCATTACCGCAGCCAGTGGCTGTGCCGCGTTTGCCGGCATCCCCCTCACCCACCGTGACCATGCACAGTCTGTGGTGTTTGTGACCGGCCACCTGCGCAACGGTGAAATCAACCTGAACTGGAACGAGCTGGTATCACCGCAACTGACGGTGGTGGTTTATATGGGACTGACCGGGCTCGAACAAATCTGTGCCGCAATGATTACCCACGGCCGTGCCGCGGATACGCCGGCAGCACTGGTGCAACAAGGCACCCAGCCACAACAGCGGGTACTGGCAAGCACACTCGAACACCTGCCCGCACTGGTAGCACGAAGCGAAGTAACTGCACCGACTATGCTGATCATCGGTCATGTGGTTACGTTACACGACAAGCTCGACTGGTTTAGCGGAAGCAATACGTAAGGTTGAATGCAAAGCAGCGCTGCATAGCTGGCAGTTACAACCAGAATTGCCTGACCAATCGATCTGGCATACTTAACGGTACATGATTTCCCTGACTACAAATTTGCCGTCCTTTTTGTACAAACCCAACGTAATCAGCGTTTCATTTTTCTCGAATATGCCACGCCAGTTAAACCTTATGCTTTCAGGATACTTGTCGGGATTGTCAGGATCCACGTGACCTTTTAACGCACCGAGATATTCCCTGTCTTTGTAATCCCCAAGATCTTCACGGATGCACATTAACTCTTTCTTAAATCTTGTTGGGCCAAAATCATCCACCTTATCGAAATGCTTTACAAACAGATCGTAGTCTCCGGTATCGCTACTTTCGGCCTCAATCATTTCGCTTAGAATTTCTTCCGCAAAACTCAATAGCGCTGGATCTACTTTCATGCTGAATTTCCTGTTTCATGGGATTGCACAGAATGACTCTTTACTTTTAACTCAAGGCAGTGAGGTGTCACATAGCCACCTGCAACGTTCTGTTGCGGCCTACGCCCGATCACAAATAAGCTCATTGCTGTACTTACAGGGTAAGGTATAACGGCTAAAAAGAACAATTACCCTAAACTGATCAATTCAGGGTTCATAAGTGCGTCTTCGACGCTCAAAGCTCCGACCGTTGAAAAGCCTTTGCCCGCGCACACTTCGTTGCCCCCTGCCCGCATAATGCATTCATTGTTCTGAAAACCAGGATTCCAGCTCTTCATAATTCATGGCATCGCTGACAAACTCCAGCGAATTCGTTTTAGCAAATTCAGTAGCTGTTTTAATAACTGCTCCATAGATCAGCTGAGCCATCGAAGAGCCAATACTGATTCGTTTTACACCAATTTGTTGAAGGTCTGATACATCGTATGGACGGTTAGGCGAACTCACCACCACATTGACAGGAACATTCACCGACTGCACAAGTGTCTCTATATCAGAAAGACTATCCATACCCGGTGCAAAAACAACATCAGCGCCCACATCGGCGAATCTTTGCAGGCGCCGGACCACCGGCTCCGGTGCACCCTGATTCCACAAAAAAGACTCACAACGCGCGGTTAATATAAAATCTCTATCCAGTGAGTTTTTCGCTTCAACAGCAGCTGCGATTCGTTCAACCGCCAGGCTTTCGTCAAATATAGCGTTGTCCGGGTCACCGGTGTAGTCTTCAATGGAACAGCCGGCAACACCTGTTGCTGCAACATCATTGATGATGGTCGCAACCGCTTCCGGTGAATTGCCATAACCTTTTTCAAGATCAGCGGAGACTGGTAAATCGGTAGCCGACACTATTTCCCTGCAGTGTTGCAGCGCCTCCTCCCGCGTTACGAAACCATCTCGCTTACCAAGCGCATAGGCCATACCGCCACTGGTAGTAGCAAGTGCTTTAAAACCGCACTGAGAAAATATCCTGGTCGAGCCACGATCCCACGGGTTAGGCATGATCAGCATACCGTCTGTGTTGTGTAATGCTCCGAAGTCAGTGGTACTGTTTAATTTATTCATTAGAGGTTTTCACTGTGTGTCCGTGGAGCGTGTTGGCGTCTGCCCGATTCCAGTAACGATTTGGATTGTCCTTATCATCCAGCAGCTTCGACCGGCTACCGAAAACCTCCTGTACTCTAATGGTCGGCTCTTCGTTAACATGATGTTGATATACCGAATCGAATAGTCGCTGTAAAAGATCGCGTTCCCGGGGAATTGATACGACGATCTGAGAAGCAGCAGTTTGTTGAATCGTGCCTTCGTTTCCGGCATGCGAACCCTCCAGACACCGAAAGCGCTGTGTGCCACCCCCATGAGTGTAACTGCAACAATCGTATGGCCCCTGAGTAAGCGATAAATCCTGCTCTAAAGCCTGTAGTACCGTCTCCACACCACCGTTTGGGGTATCAATAGTGACCAACCATTCCGCGGTAAGGAATGCTACCCGCATATCTGCCTGATGCAATGTCTCATGATTCATTTTCGTTTTACACTGGTATTTGAATATTGATACTGTATAGCTTCTTAAGCTATCTCAGAATCACGTATTTCGTGTTGAGTTATACGTAAATTGTATATCTATGATCAGACGACAGTTACCGCCCATGGGAACGCTGGCAGTTTTCGAATCCGCCGGCAGGCTGCTCAGCTTCTCCCGTGCCGCCGACGAATGCGCGTTATCGCAGGCCAGTGTGAGCCGGCAGATGCGGCAGTTGGAAGAAAACCTTTCTGTGCAGCTTTTTGATCGTCATCGCCATGATGTAACACTGACGGAAGCAGGTGCACGGTTTCATGAAACCGTCGTTCGCAGCCTGACCAGCCTGAGTTCGATAGCCAGTGAGCTGCGAAGCCACTCTCAAAGGGACACCCGATTTACGATCTATAGTGACTTATCGCTTGCCACGCATGTACTTACCCCGGTAATTGAACATTTGCAGGAACGGTTTCCAGAGATAGCTTTTATCATCCATTCCAGCTACGAGCCGGTTGAACAGACTGACATTTCTTTTGATCTTGGATTGCAGCCGGGTGCACGAACTACCACCGAGCTCGAACAGAAAACCATTGGCGAAGATTTAATGTTTCCAGTTTGCTCGCCTGCGTTTCTTGAAAACTGCAAGCAAAACTTTTCAGTAACAGAATTATGTCAATTACCACTTTTGCAGGTGGACTATGAAAACAAGGGCGGTGTCGACTGGGATAATTTTCTTAGTCAGTTCGATATGACTTTATCTGCCAAAAGATCAGATCTAATTTTCAGCTCTTATCAGGTGTGTTTAAGCGTGGCAGAGCAAGGTCATGGTGTGGCACTGGGATGGGCCAGATCAGTCAATCATAAGCTTGCAGAAGGTAAGCTTGTGCGAATATCGAATCTTTCAGCAGTGGTCCCTGACGGGGTTGTGGTGTATCGCAAAAAATACGGTGAAGCACATCCAATTACCAACGACGTGATGCAGATTATTGAATAACAGTCTGAGTCCTCTAACAAATTTCTAACACCACAACCTTCCATCATGCGCGCAAGTACTAAGCGCAGTTGTTGCTTCAATCGCGCGTGTGCGAAGGTCTAGCAATACTAAGGATGGATTGGAAAATACGCCGGTTACCGAAACCGGCGTTTAAAAGAGGGCAACCCCACTACTCCTGATCCATGGCCCAGATATCTGTCGAGATCTTCCATTCTCCATCGGCATCTTTACGCCACACCAGGGTATCTTTTCCGGCAAGCCTTGCATCACCAAAAGTAATAAAATAACTGCTGGTTTCGACAGCAAGATCACCACTAACCACAATTTCTATTGGCGTTTTTTCTATTGCTGAAAGGCCTGCACCAAAAGCACCCGCCCAGAATTCTTCAATAGCCTTAATCCCGGACACCATTGGCTGGCCGTCTGGCAAGAGCTTTCCATCGTCATGAAACAGTGCCGACACACCTGCGGCATCCTGACTGTTAAATGCTGCTACAAACTCCTTCATTGCCGCCTGCGGGCCATCGTTCGCGGAGACAACACCTCCTGAAAACAAGCCGATTGAAAGTACAACCAATACAACGGATTTGATACGCATGTCTGACTCCTCGATTCCATATTGAACACTTCAGACTAATGAGCACGCGCTGGCAGTCAATAACCCATCCGGGCTACTGCTGAGGCACCACAAGAGACAATTGGAATAGTTGGAACGTTATAACCACCGGAACTGCCAGGTACTATTGACCTTTGGAACTCGAATCCAGTCTTTTCTCAAGTTCTGGTTATTAGCAGAATATGCTAAAAGCAACGATTGGCGATAATTACTCTGAGCCTCAACAGCTTCACCAAGTACGATGTCACTGCATGGGAGCTTGATTATGCATTTAGTTTCGGACAGTTCTTATTCGCATATTTCTCTGGGTGGCGACAGCGTGTTGCAAATGACGTGAAAGTGAACCCTGGACCGCATAATTCAGGATTGAGGTACGGGAATTAGACAAAAGGTTGCATCAAACACCTTTCTGTCTCCTTCTTTTAATTTCGATTGAAACTCGATAGCAGCCTCATAAGGCTGTCTTGAGCGAACGTCCTCTCCAACCATAAGCAACGCATGACTTAAAATTGCATTCGTAAATGCCTGAATCCAATCCTCGCCCTTACCGTTAAAATGGCCATACGCAAATTCAGCGTACTGAAGACCAAGCGGCAGATTGTTAATGCATAATGCTCTTGCAACTGCCAGGTTAGCAAGCTGAACATTGTCTTCAGTTCCGACACGGGCCCAATGATAAAGTGAGGTAAATGCAAGAGCCAGGAGCTCTTGCTTATCTCCGACACCTAAATCTTTTTCCGACAGAGTCCAGAATTCATTGTTGCTTTCTACCGCAAAGAATCGATCAAACCGAGAAACATCCTTCGAATCTGGTTTGGACATAATGCTCCCCCTTGCGCCATTTTTAAACGATTATGTTATTAGCAATCTAACATATTTTGTAAACATCGAGGCGCGAGTAACCGGGCGCTATTGCCCGACGGTACTCATTTGCGGAGCTTTTACATTTTAGTGAATGACTCTGGAGTGCACACAGCGGACTGTCGGCTGAGTTAGACAACAGTCCGCTTAATGGCGATGGATGCGCCCTACATTAAACTATATCAAGGAAGGAAGAAAATACTCAGCCCAGCATACACCAGGGAGTACTGCATCTATTTTGGGAGTATAGCCACTGGTCCAATCTGTCCAATCAGGCAAGATTCTTCAGCGGTAAAAGATGGTGCTTCTCCTGTCTCCTCTATTGCCTTCTCCATGATTTTTCCGAGATCAGACAAAACCAGTTCGGAGTTGCTCAACGCACTTTCTCTGTCATCACCAACAACTACTATAAAAATACCTTACTTCAAAACTCCCAGGTAGTGAGCGCGGGAAACACGACCTTGGTTGGCATGCTCCTGAAGGCTAGTCATCCAATTGGGGAACGCCGCTTCAAACAACTTATTGCTTATGTGGTTATCTTGACCCGGCGGGGTTCCACAACGAATAGTCACGCTACCCTCACCAAAAGACATCTCGGCAGCTTCGTCAGCCAACGCGTTGGACAGTGGAATGTAGGCTAAGGCCGCCGCAGCGCGTGCGTCCCGTACCAGCCACTATCTCGGTCAGATTGTCGAAACCCACTGTTCTGCGATTCGAGCATACTGCCGGGTGGATTAACGCGGAGAATTCGCTATCCGGCTTGGCAATAAATAGTCGTTCCCTGATAGCCCGCTAATCGCCATCCACCCGGTTATCGACTCTCTCGCACCTTCCGTAATCTCAAACTGTCCCGGTGCGATGTTTTCTTCTACACAATCATCGCATGAGAAGACACGACGCCGGAGTTGCAAATTTCGCTGACTCGCATCCTAACCAGATCGCCGCCACGCTGTTTGCTGTCAATGGCAGGATTGAAGAGCGCCCGGTCTGTGGCCTTGCCGGCGAGTTGCAACCGAACTGGGATTGCCCAAAGCT
>CAYZVB010000003.1:30677-47748 GCA_964481315.1 uncultured Granulosicoccaceae bacterium | reverse complement strand
TTTAGACGCTCGTCCCTCCCATAGTCGTTTTTGTCAGCAGACTCTAACTAACAGATCAAATGAAAGAACATCAATACCCACCGTATGCACCATCCAGTGGATACATGACAGAGCAAATACAATCGAAATACATTGAGTACGCAGTAAAAGAAAAGCTATTGCCTGTAAACGCTCATAGAATGCCGCACGTTATATCTCTGCAGGCATCCGCCGATCAAAACAAGCCAATTCAATTCTGGCAGCTGTACTCGGTAATGGGCGCCGAGCGAATCATTGATATAGTGACCCGCTTCTACAATCGGGTATACACAGACGAAGACTGGTTCAAGTCAGTGTTTGAGGGCATTTCCGGAAAACAGCATCATATCAACACGCAATCGTCAATGTGGATAGATGCCATGGGCGGTGGTCACCGCTACCACGGTGGCGAGTTCAGGCTGAGCTTTCATCATACTCACAACGCTTTTGCGCTGATGAATGACCGGGGCGCGCACCGCTGGGTATCACTGATGCGGCAGACACTTGATGAACCCGGCATTGACTATACGGCAGACTTGCGGGTACGGCCTGCAGTTAATACGTTTCTCAGCTACTTTATGGACAAATACGCTGCCGAATTTAATCTAAAAGGCTACCCGGCGTTTGGACAGACCAATCCGCCACTCAAACGCCGATTGAACTTCTTGAATATGACCAGTGAAGAAATCGAAAACCTGGATGAATGGGAATTACACGAAGAGCTGACATTACGCGGTATTGATACACAAACGCTTAACAGCAAAACAGCGCTGGTCAATAAGGCGCTTAACTTATAGGCAGCATTGCCCGATTATCGGGTGTATTGAATTTTACACCCGCTTTTCAAACAACAGTCGAACACCTAAAGCAACAAGCACCACGCCGCTCACCCGGTACAACGACTTCAGGTACACAGGTTTTTGCCTGAACCACCCGGACAACTGTCCTGAAAAAAGCGCCACCGCACCTTTGACCAGCATGGTCAGTACGGCAAAACCCACCCCTAATATAAAAATCAACAGCGTCGGGTTTTCTGCCCCCGGTGCCAGAAACTGCGGCAGAAACGCAAAGAAAAAGATCGCAATTTTCGGGTTGGCTATATTCGATACTGCACCATCTATAAACAATCGCAACAATGGCCTGGCTTTGGATTCTTCGGCCAATAGCTCGGAGCTGCCGGCCCGCAACAACGACACCCCCAGATACAACAAATAGGCAGCACCGACGATTTTCATTGCTGTAAACAGCCATTCTGATGCCTGTACGATTGCGCCAACACCAACCGTTGCCAACAGCGTATGTACCAGCAAACCACTGCTCACACCGGCAGCGGTCATTGCACCGGCCCCTGCCCCCTGCGAAATAGAACGCGACATCACAAGAAAAAGATCCTGTCCCGGTGTCAGTATTACAGCAAGTGAGGCAATCAGAAAAAGCATCCAGCTGATATCAGTCAAGGCTGTTGATCCCGAGGCCTTTGGCCAAAGTAGAAGGGCAAATGTTATGGGCCAGTGTTATGTGACAAAACACATCTGAACAATGAACCTGATGATCGCATCATAGAAGCGCTGCCAGCAAGTACAACAGCCATCGTTACCTCCTGATCGTCGTCTTTACACACATTGTTTTTACTGTCGACTCTCTCTTACACTGCACGTACGCACCCGCACCGGAGCAGAGTATTGAGCACCCAACCCACGCTGTATTTTTCGCAGGCAGAATACGACAGCAGAGTCGCAAAAACACGTGCCGCCATGGCGCAGAGGAATATTGAATTACTGCTGGTAACTGACTCGTCGAATATGGCGTGGCTTACCGGTTACGATGGCTGGTCGTTCTATGTGCACCAGTGCGTGGTACTGACGCATGACGGCGAACCTGTCTGGTTCGGCCGCGGGCAGGATGCCAATGGTGCTAAACGTACCTGTTATATGGACCACAGCAACATCATCGGCTACCCCGACCACTACGTTCAGTCAACCGAAAGGCACCCGATGGATTACCTGTGCCGGCAACTTCAGGAACGCGGTCTGGATAAGCTTTGTACCGGGGTTGAAATGGACAACTACTGGTTTACTGCCGCAGCATACAACAGCCTTCAATCCAACCTGCCACAGGCGTCGTTTATCGACTGCACCGCACTGGTTAACTGGCAACGTGCCGTTAAGTCACCTCAGGAACTCGACTACATGCGAACGGCCGGAAAAATCGTCGAACGCATGCATCAACGCATTGTCGATACCATCGAACCGGGTATGCGCAAGTGCGATCTGGTGGCAGACATTTATGATGCCGGCCTGCGCTACAACACCGACATTGCCGCCGGTGGCGACTATCCGGCGATTGTACCGCTGCTGCCGTCTGGTCCCGCTGCCGATGCACCGCACCTAACCTGGGACGATCAGCCCATGCAGTCAGGTGAAGGAACATTTTTTGAAATTGCCGGTGTCTTCCATCGCTACCATTGCCCGTTATCGCGCACGGTGTTTCTGGGCCCGCCCAGTAAAACTTTTCTAAACGCTGAGAAGGCGGTGCTCGAAGGCATGGAAGCCGGGCTTGAGCAGGCCGTTGCCGGCAACACCTGCGAAGATATCGCCATTGCATTCTTCAACGTGCTCAAAAAACACGGTATCGAAAAAGACAATCGCACCGGTTATCCGATAGGGCTTTCTTATCCCCCTGACTGGGGTGAGCGCACCATGTCACTCAGGCCCGGTGACAAGACCGAACTATTGCCCAACATGACCTTTCATTTTATGACCGGTTTGTGGATGGACGGCTGGGGATTCGAGATTACAGAGAGCATCGTCATAGGTGAAAATGGCCCCGAGTGCCTGGCAAATTTTCCAAGAAAGCTCTTAGTGAAAAAATAGTGCTAGCCACCTAATTTCACAGCCATTTTTTATTCCTGTCACATTTTTTTGGCCCGCCACCGCTAAAGATCCATCAACAACTCGCTAAGGTTTTGTGAACTACAAGCCGCTAATACCGCCAAGTCTGTCAGGTTAACTGACGGTTTCGTGGTGAGCGACACATTCCCGCTGCCACCCGACCGGCATCTCCGGTCTCTCCCCCAGACACATAGTAATTTCACGTATTACACCAGGAGGGTGACTAGTGTTACGTAGCCTTGTTAAACACAACACGATACGAGTTGCTGCAGGCAACTCAGTACGACTGCTTGCTGCTGCGATTGCGATGGCGTGCACTTCAGCTGCTTACGCAGGCCAACCGTTCGTTGATCCAGATGACCCATCCGCGTCGTGCCCCTCTTCTGCGTATTTGGTCCAGAAGGGGGTAGCACGACTGTACGACGTTGACCTGATTCTCGGTGACTATTCCCTCTTGAGTGACGATATGTTTGATGCCGGCACCACCGGTAAACTCAACGCTGCCGGTTACAGCCTCCACGATCACTATCTGTATGCATGGAGTTACCCGCATAAGTCACTGGCGCGAATCGGCTCGGACCTGAAGGTAGAGCCCCTGCCACTCACCGGTGCCGCCTCCGATTCCGGCGCACCAACAACCAACTACTATATTGGTGATGTTGCTACCGCCGACGGAGACTTTGCGCACTACGTGTACAAGCCCGGCAACGGCAATGGCAGCCAGTTAGGATTATGGAGAGTTGAACTGTCCGACAGTGCGGTTGAAGCCCAATACTCCATGCAACAGGTTGCACCATTTTTTACAGAAAATGGACAACGCAAAGATCTGAGAATTTATGACATCGCTTTTCACCCCACTGATGGATACGCGTACGCTGTAGATAAATATGGCGACTTGTGGCGAATTGATGTCAGTGACGGTAGTGTATTAAAGCTTGCAGACATGCAGGAATCTGTGGCCTTCAAAGTGTCCGGAACATTTGGTGCTGCCTATTTTGACGAGTCCGGAGCACTGTATTTCTCACGTAACAACGACGGCAGCATATTCAAGGTAGACATTGGCTTATCCGAAGACACCGGCGTCAGAACTTATGAGCCGGTATTGTTTGCCGTTGGACCTGCCTCTACCAACAACGACGGTGCGAGATGTGCCGCTGCTGCAGTTCAGCTTCCTGAAGGCGAGCCGGAAAGAAACGAACGCAACATAGACTTTGGCGATGCACCGTTCCAGTCTGCCTTCGCAGACAATGGTGCGCGGCACGGTATTCTTAGAGACGGCAACGGAGAGCCCACTTTCTTTATGGGTGATGCCATCGACGGCGAAATGGACAGCTTCGTCTATCCACTTTCGGACGACACCGTGCAGTTTAATGAAGACGATGCTTCCGGCGCCTTTGACCGCGTTGATGATGAAGACGGCATTCAGTTTGCCACCGGCCTGACCGCCGGCAGCAGCGATAACGTCATTGTTGCCAATGTGGTCAACAATGCAGGCATCGCCGATCCGAAAATCAGTGCCTGGATAGACTTTGACAACAGTGAAACGTTCGACGCCAATGAGCAGGTGCTGATCAATCAGCCGGTGAATGCAGGCCCTAACTTTATGACTGTTAGTGTGCCTGCCGACGCCGCAGGCAACACATGGGCGCGTTTCAGGTTTTCAAGTTCAGACATGAACAGTGCAACCGCCGGTGTCTCAGACGGTGAAGTGGAAGACATGAGAGTGACCATCACCGAAGGTACTACCGTTTCCTGGTATCCGAGTGAAAACGAATTCACCACCATTGCCTACGAGGATAACTGGCCGTTCGAAGGCGATTACGATATGAACGATCTGGTCGCTTACCTGAACTTCGGCACCTACTCAATGGACGGCAATGCAAAGTCGGTTGCTGTTAAAGGTGAAATCGCTGCAGTAGGCGCCGCCTATCACAACGGTTTTGCGATACGCGTTCCGGGTGTACTCAACAGTGATATTGCCAGTCACTCTCTGGTCATTAACAACCAGCCTGTAGCGGCAGGAGCGTTACTGGCAGGCGCACCATCCGGTGACGAGGCCATCTTTACTATCACCGAGGACGTCTGGAACTATCTTACACAGGGCGAAGAAGCCAATGACGCGATTATTCAGCGTATTTTCGGTGGTGCAGATCCGCTGAACATAGGTGCCGATGTGGCTAACCTGGCTGAGGACAAGGTGTGCGAGTTTTACCGGACTGAAGAGAACTGCGGTGGTGATATCGACCTTAGTTTCGAATTGCAAATTGAATTTGCCGCAGGGTTTGACAAGCCGATCCAGGCGCCATTTGATCCGTTCCTGTTCGCCACACCTAACAAGTATCACGGTGATCTGTTCTACGGTTATGCGGGTTCACTGGACTACGGCGCACCGGGACGTGACTACGAAATTCACTTGAAAAACCAGGCACCGACACACCTGTTTCAAAGTGCTTTCATGACATCTTCGTTCTACCAGAACTTCACTGGCACTGTAGATGCGTCTGACCCGGCTTCAAGCCTCTACTATCTGACAAATGGTGGATTGCCGTGGGCAATTGAAATCACTAATCGCTGGGAATATCCGAGGGAGTATCAGGATCTGTTGCTCGCCTACCCGCAGTTCCAGAACTTCGTAGAGTCTAACGGCGCAAGTTCAACCGACTGGTTTACCGCCGATCAACGCGATGACCTCTACATCTTTACCAAATAATTTGCCCTGCAAATAACCACAAACAATTGCCGGTGGAGGCACATCACACCACCGGCAATTCAATAAAGATATTGGAACTCATATGAAACCAACAACAGTATTACTCACAGCAATATTATCCACAGCATTGTATGGCTGCGGCAGTGCCGACTCGGACTCTGACGTTGAGAACTTGAACATCGGCGCGGCTCTCGGTGGAAATTCAGCAAACGTTACGCCGCCGGTAGTCACAACAACACCGTCGGTACAAACCGCCGACCTGCAGGCAAGCGTTCAGTTCGATTTCGCGACATCGTGGGATATGGATATAAACTTCGCACTGCCATTGGATAAAACCTACCTGTCACTGTGCACAGACTACAAACTAATGGATAACGGTGCCGTCGATGTTAAATTCGACAGCTGCGTCATCCGCGCTCCGATCAACAACGGGCAATATGTCTCCGATGATCTGCCTATGACAAACGCGGTAGACTCGTTAATTGCGGTACTTATCGACTATGCCAACCCTTCGTCCCCGATGTATGTGGAATTCAGCGTTGCACCAGGCAAGGAAAGCCTGGACTGGTCTGAAGGAGTCACGCTGTAGTTTTCTATTTCTGTTGTGTCAGAACGCCCGGTAATAACACCGGGCTTACAAACTTCTATTCATTAAACCCGTTTACGGTGCATCTGCAGCGGGTTTGCGCCAGTTCACAAAACCATAGTTCGCAGCGCTCAAGTTTTTCTCTTTTCGGGCGTCACTATCCGAAGGCCGGAAAAAACTAACAACATAGCGGGTGATAAAGCAGGTGCAGGGCGTATCGATGCGCCGCGCAGCAGACAGATGGACGCACTACGACATCAACGGACACCTGCCGAAGGATTTAATAATCGCCGGCAACTCCATCGGCGTTCACTAAAATGGCAGATAATATCTATTGCCCTTGTCAGTATGGTCGGCCTGATCCTGTTTGTCGTTCAGGTATTGAACGACACCCGGCACGAAGCCACGTTGCTGGAAGATATTAAAGAGCACAGTTACCCCACCCAGGCACACCTTCTCGCCGCACTACACAGCCTCGAGTTCATACATAGAGAACTGGAAAATGCGGTAACCACCGGGGATGAAGACGCCGCCCGGCAGACAGATCAACTGGCAAAAACATTCCGCCAGCATCTGGCCGAGGTAAAACTGCTTTCAAATGACAGCAATGTAGACACACTGCTGCGCGACTTTGAAGCTTACCATCGCGGTTCAAAGTCGCTCGCCATAGAGTTGATGAACCCATTCAGTACGGTGGAATCGCTGCTCTCCCGCGGCAGGGAAAACTCCGAAAAATATTCCCTGCTGACTCAGCAACTGAAAATGCTGTACGGCGACTCCAAACAACAATTCGCCGAAGGTATCGGTGACGCTACAAGTCGTGCAACAGAGACAGTTCGTTTTGCAATTAGCGGCGGTTTACTGATTGTTGCACTGGTACTGGCTATAGCAATTGTTACCGCCAACAGCATTATTCGTCGTATACGGGAAATGGTTGAAACACTCAAATCTATAGCGCTGGAAGATGGTGATCTTAAGGTCAGAATAGCACTGACCGGCAGAGATGAAATGACCGAGCTTGCCTACTGGTTTAACGGCATTATCAAAAAACTCGAAGACACCAGCCACAAAGCAGAGCAGGACGTACTGCGTATTGCCAATACCGACGAGCTTTCCGGTCTGTTTAATCGCCGTTACCTGATTAACTGGCTGCAGGAAAGAACCGAAAGGCAACAGGGAACATTCAGCCTGCTGTTCCTTGATCTTGACGATTTTAAACCAATAAACGATACCCTCGGGCACGAAGCAGGCGACGATCTGATCGCAATGGTTGCACAAAGGCTGCAATCAGTAGTGGAAAGTTACGCCCGCGACGTTCCCTCTCTGAGTGCGCCTGAAAATACCCCGGTGGTCGGTCGACTGGGCGGCGATGAGTTTATGGTGATTATGCCGCTGGTCACAGACCGCGAAACGATCGAAGACCTGGTGATTGATATTCGCAATGTTATTACCGAGCCTTACATTATCGAGAGCGCTCAATGCAAAATCGGTGTAAGCGTTGGTATCAGCCGGTACCCGGAAGACGCCACCGACAGAGATGCCCTGCTCGATCGCGCCGACCTTGCAATGTACCAGGCAAAACGCAGCGGCAAGGCCCGTTTTGCCTTCTACGATAAACATCTGAGACATGAACACAGTTTCCGCAACAACATGGAACGCCTGTTAAAGCGACCGGAGTTTCACAGCGAGTTGTCTCTGGTGTACCAACCAAAATTCCGGCTTCGTGACGGCAGCTATATTGGTGCCGAGGCACTGCTGCGCTGGAACAGTCCCGAGCTTGGTGAAGTTTCTCCGATGGTGTTCATACCGTTTGCCGAAGAGAAACAGCTTATCACTGATATTGATTTGTGGGTCCTGAATGCCGCCTGCAAACAGATTAGTGAATGGCGCATTAACGGCTTTGAAAGCGGCAAAATCGCGATAAATTTGTCTGCCAAAACCCTGCGACTTCCGTCATTGCATGAGAGAGTGGCAGATGTCTTGCAGACCTATCAACTACCGGCAACCGCCTTGCAGATCGAAATAACCGAATCTGCAATTCTGGACCTTAACACTACCCTCACAGACACCATTCACGGATTGCGTGATTTGGGGGTAAGTATTGCAATGGATGATTTTGGCGCCGGCCATTCATCACTAATGCTATTGATGGGCAATCAGATAGATCTGTTAAAGCTCGACAAATCGCTGATCAATAACATTAACGACAGCACTCGCCGACAGAAAATCGTGCAATCTATTGTGTTGCTTGCCGAAAACCTCGGCGTAGCTACCTTAGCTGAAGGAATCGAGACGAAAGATCAATGGGACTATCTTCAATCAGTCAATTGCATCGAGGGACAGGGTTATTTTTACTCAAAGCCATTGTCTGTGCAGTCACTGATCGATCAGTTTTTTTCCGACAGCGCAATCGAAGCGGGACTAAACGCAAATCAACTAAAGCGTGCGGGCTGACCGGCCAAGTGCATAACCAACCCTCAATTAAGCGTTACAGCTGGCTGCTTTTCGCTGCGCTGGCATCCCATGGCGCCACTGTGCAGGCGGAACTGCAATGGAACGTCTACGGTACCGTAGGCTTTGGCAAAACCAACAACCAGACAGTCACCACTAACACTGCGATTAACTACACTGAGTTTACTGATGAGCTAAGCAGCGATGAGCTTACACGCCTGGGTATTCAATCGAGCTATGCATTCAACGACAAAGCCAAAATAACACTGCAGGCAGTTACGCGCGAAGCGGAAGACTTTGATCTGGAAGTCGAATGGGGCTACCTAAACTACAACCTGAGTGAGAATGCCACACTCAGAGCCGGCCTGATGCGCAGGCCGCTGTTTCAATATACTGATTCATTGTATGTAAGTTACGGTTACAGATGGGTGCAGCCTCCATCAATTGCCTATGTCGATATTGAAGAGCTTTACGGCAGCATTAAAGCGGTCAATCTTCTCTACAACGGCGTACTGGGTAACTGGCTGTATTCCACCGAGCTCTATTTCGGCGCGGGCGACGGTGAAGGATCCTTTGCCGGGCAAAAAACCACCAATGACACTAAAAACAACATTGGTATCGTGCTCAATGTTGAGCAGGACAATTACTCCCTGCGTTTCGGGTTTCACCGTTCTGATTTTTCACTGACTATTAATCAGGTCGATCCGATTGGTGAAGCACTGGAGGGTTTTGGCCTGACAGAACTGGCCGATGAAATCTTTTTACGCGATGAATCGACCAACTTCTACTCTGTTGCCGGCTCATATTTTCTGAATGACTGGGAATTTTTCGGTGAATACGTCTCTGTTGACTTAGATGGCACCTACATTCCGAAAATAGACGCGCACTACCTAGGTATACAACGCAGACTGGGCGACGTTTCACTGCAATTCACAGTCGGAGAGCAGAAGACCGCACCGCAGGACGACCCGTCTATTGCCATTCTGGCAACAGCGAGTCAGATTCCAGACCCTGCCACAGCGGCTGCACTGCAACAGATTGGTCAGCAGTTTGCGGTAATTGTCGCGTCAGGTTATGCCAGACGTTCATCGAAATCTGTAGGCATCAGGTATGACATCAGTCCGACCTTCGCACTGAAGGCAGAGATTGAACAGGTAACAGATAAATCACTAAACGACAGCGCTAACATGGTTAGCATGAGCGTGGACTTCGTTTACTGATGAATATTAATAAACTGAATATACGCAACGCAATACACGCAGCCATGCTGGTTGTATTGCTGCAGTGGTCGCTGCCGGCAACGGCCGTAGACGGACGAGTTGTGGTGGTTACCCATCCGGACAACCAAAACACGATCACTCGGGAAGACCTGTACCGGCTGTATTTCGGCAAGCTCAGAACCCTGCCTAACGGACAACGGCTAATTCCGGTAGTAAACAACGGCGACGAAGATCAGCTCAAGCTGTTTGCAAGTCAGGTATTACAGCGCAGCTCGCAACAACTGCGCTCGTACTGGGCCAGGCAACTGTTTACCGGCAAAGGCAAACCACCGGTGCGCGCCAAAGACGCACTAGCACTGAAAAACCTGATTGCCACCAACCCTGACTATGTCGGCTACCTGTGGGAAAGCGAAGTAGACGGATCGGTGCGGGTAATATTTGCAGCCACCCAGTAGACCACAGCCGGGCACATGTCTGCTGGTCAGCGGTTTCTGCGATCACCAACAATCTGCCCCAGCACTGCGTTGGCAGAATCGATAATTGAAGTACCCGGCCCGAATATCTCTGCGACACCAGCATCAAGCAGCGCCTGATAGTCTTTTTCAGGAATAACACCACCGCATACCACCTTAATATCAGACAGCCCGTTTTCGTTCAGTAGTTCGATCAGTTGTGGAATAAGTGTGAGGTGACCTGCGGCGAGGCTTGATACACCGATTACATCAACGGGCAGTGTTTTGCATTTCTCGACCACTTCTTCGGGGGTCATGAAAAGATCGGAAACATCAATCTTGAAACCGATATCGCTAAAAGAGGATGCTATTACCTTTGCTCCGCGATCGTGACCGTCCTGACCCATTTTTGCCACCAGCATATACGGTGCACGACCGCGGGTGTCGGCCACTTCTTTAACACGGTCTTTTATAACGTTAAGCTCAGTCACGTTGCTGAACTCATCGGCGTAAACACCACTGATCACGCGAGTAGTTGCCTGGTGCCGTCCAAATGCAGTTTCAAGTGCGTCTGAAATCTCACCAAGTGTTGCACGACATCGCGCTGCTTCCACCGCATATTCAAGCAAGTTACCACTGCCCTGTTCTGCCGCCTTTGTCAGTTGCTGCAAAGATTCATCACAGGCTTTCTGATTGCGGGACGACCTTACCTGGCTAAGACGCTCAACTTGCTGACGCCGTACTTTGTCGTTATCGATATGCAGTGAATCTACCGGTGGTTCGTCTTCCAGTTGAAAACGGTTAACACCGACTATGACATCGTCACCGCCATCGACTCGCGCCTGACGGCGTGCCGCTGCCTCTTCAATATTGCGTTTGGGCAAACCTTCGATAACTGCTTTGGTCATGCCGCCGTGGGCTTCGATCTCTTCAATCATGGCCCACGCCTGTTCGGCCAGTGCTTCTGTTAATGACTCTACGTAGTAGGAACCACCCAGCGGATCAACGGTTCGCGTCACACCGGTTTCATGTTGCAATATAAGCTGTGTGTTACGCGCGATACGGGCAGAGGTTTCAGTCGGCAGTGCAATCGCCTCGTCAAAGGAATTGGTATGCAGTGACTGTGTTCCACCCAGCACAGCAGCCAGTGCTTCGTAGGCGGTTCTAACCACATTGTTGTACGGATCTTGTTCGGTAAGCGAAACACCAGAGGTTTGGCAATGCGTTCGCAACAGCTTTGATTTGTCTTTCTTCGCGCCAAGGTCGGTCATGATACGCGCCCACAGCTTGCGTGCCGCACGCAGCTTGGCCGCCTCCATAAAAATATCCATACCAATACAAAATAAAAACGACAGGCGACCGGCGAAGTCATCAACATCGAGCCCTTTTGATTTGGCCGCCCGCACATACTCCATGCCGTCTGCCAGTGTGTAGGCCAGTTCCTGAGCGAGTGTCGCGCCGGCTTCCTGCATGTGATAACCGGAAATGGAAATAGAATTGAAGCGTGGCATTTCTTTTGAAGTGTATTCAATGATATCTGCAACAATCCTCATTGAAGGTTCCGGCGGATAGATAAACGTGTTGCGCACCATAAACTCTTTGAGAATATCGTTTTGAATGGTGCCGCTCAGTGCCGCACGATCAACACCCTGCTCTTCACCTGCCACCACAAACATTGCCAGTACCGGCAGCACCGCACCGTTCATGGTCATGGAAACCGACATTTCATTAAGCGGTATGCCGTCGAACAGAATTTTCATGTCCTCGACGGTGTCAATGGCAACACCGGCCTTGCCGACATCACCGACCACTCTTTCGTGATCACTGTCATAGCCGCGATGAGTCGCAAGATCAAACGCGACTGACAGACCCTTTTGACCTGCCGCGAGGTTCTTGCGATAAAACGCATTGGACTCTTCAGCGGTGGAAAAACCGGCATACTGGCGGATGGTCCACGGCCTGCCGGTATACATGGTGGCGCGAATTCCACGTACAAACGGATCAGTACCCGGCAGTGATTCATTTTCACGAAGCGCTTCGGTATCTGCCGATGTATACAGCGGCTTGACCGTTATACCTTCAGGGGTTGTGGTATCGAGTGATGCCAGCTCCCGATCACGCAACTCGCGCTGCGCCAGTTCACGCCACTGTTGCAGTGATTTATCCATCATTCAAACTCCATGATTACGTCATCTACCTGCAGACTGTCGCCAACGCTGACCGGCAGCTTACTCACCACACCACCCTTTTGGGCCTGCAGCACGTTTTCCATTTTCATTGCCTCGACCACCGCCAGCGCCTGACCGGCTTCTACTTTGTCGCCCTCTTTAACATTCAGCGCAACCACCAGACCAGGCATTGGACACAGTAAATATTTCGACATATCTGCAGGGACTTTTTCAATCATCAACCCTGCAAGCTCTGCCTTGCGAGGCGACAGCACCTGTGCAACCAGCTGATAACCGGCGTGCCATAACTCAAAACCCGTGGCGTTTTTAAACACCTGGAAAGCAGCATCGTGCTGATCAATGGTGAGCCCTGCAACCTGTACACCGGGCTGCCAGTCGGTTTTTACTGTGAATGACTGGTTATCTGTCGCTTCACTCACCAGATTAACGGCAAAGCCCTGATCGTTCTCCTGTACGGTAACCGGGTAATTCTGACCACTGATTCTGACCACCACGCTATTCTCACCGCTGTCTGCGCGAGTTGCAGACAACACCGCATTTTTACCACCGGCGTAGAAACTGTCACTCACCCGGGACAACGCCGCAGCAGCAACAATAAATCGCTGCATCAAGTGCTCCGGTGGATCAGTATCACTAAATCCGTCCGGATATTCCTCGTCGATAAAAGCCGTGGTTAACCGGCCATCACGAAACCGCTGGTGTTGCATTATTGCCGACAGGAACTGCAGATTATTGCCAACGCCGGCAAGCTCAAACTTATCCAGCGCCGTGCACATATCGTCGATAGCGGCTTCGCGGGTACTGTTCCATGTACATAACTTAGCGATCATCGGATCGTAGTACATTGAAATTTCGCTACCTTCTTCAACGCCGGTGTCGTTACGTACAATGCCGCTTTCACTGACCTCACCGGCAGGCGGACGGTAGCGCGTTAACCGACCGATAGACGGCAGGAAGTTTCGTTTCGGGTCTTCGGCGTAGAGGCGGCTTTCCATCGCCCAGCCATTTAGCTTAATGTCCTGCTGTTCAAGGGTTAACTTATGACCGGCTGCGACGTTAATCATTTGTTCTACCAGATCTACGCCGGTGATTAATTCGGTAACCGGGTGTTCAACCTGCAGACGCGTGTTCATTTCAAGGAAATAGAAGTTCTTGTCACTGTCGACAATAAATTCCACGGTACCTGCACTTGAATAATTTACCGCTTTACTGAGCGCTACGGCCTGCTGGCCCATGGCAGCGCGGGTAGCCTCATCAAGAAACGGCGACGGCGCTTCTTCAATGACCTTCTGATTGCGTCGCTGGATAGAGCATTCGCGTTCACCCAGATAAATACAGTTGCCGTGCTTGTCAGCCAGCACCTGAATTTCTATGTGGCGCGGGTCGGTGATAAATTTTTCAACAAAGATCCGGTCGTCACCGAAAGACGATTTCGCTTCCGATGCTGAGCGCTCAAAGCCCTCCATCACTTCATCGGCATTCCATGCAATGCGCATCCCCTTACCACCACCGCCGGCACTTGCCTTTATCATCACCGGATAGCCTATTTCATCAGCGATTTTCAGGCAGTGCTGCGCGTCTTCGATGATGCCCATAAAGCCAGGAACGGTATTCACACCGGCGTCGGCAGAAAGTTTTTTTGAAGTGATTTTATCGCCCATAGCTCGAATCGCATCGGGGGACGGACCGATAAAAGTAATACCCGCGGCTTCAAGCTGTTGCGGGAAGTCCGGCTGCTCCGATAAAAATCCGTAGCCGGGGTGTACCGCATCGGCGCCGGTGTTGCGACAAGCATCAATGACCTTGTCAATCTGCAGATAACTCTCGGCGGCAGTTGTGCCACCGATTGCCACTGCCTCATCGGCATGTTTAACATGCAACGCGTTAGCATCGACATCGGAATAAATTGCTACCGTGCCAATGCCAAGCCGTTTTGCGCTGGCAAAAACACGACAGGCAATCTCGCCACGATTGGCAACCAGTATTTTATTAAACGTTTTCATAGTGGAATATTGTCGTGCTTGCGATCGGGTCTGGCTTCCTGCTTGGTTTTAAGCAACTCGAATGACCGGCAGATTCTGCGGCGGGTAGAGTGCGGCTGAATCACCTCGTCAATAAAGCCGCGCTGCGCTGCAATAAAAGGATTGGCAAAGCGATCTTCGTATTCTTTGGTGCGCGCAGCGATTTTGTCGGCGTCGTCCAGCTCGTTGCGATAGAGAATTTCAGTTGCCCCTTTGGCCCCCATTACGGCGATCTCTGCACTTGGCCAGGCATAGTTAACATCGGCACGAATATGCTTTGAAGCCATCACATCGTAAGCGCCGCCATAAGCTTTGCGCAGAATAACGGTCACCTTTGGCACTGTTGCTTCAGCGTAGGCAAACAACAGCTTGGCACCATGCTTAATAATGCCGCCGTACTCTTGTGCAGTACCCGGCAAAAAGCCCGGCACATCGACCAGTGTGAGAATTGGAATATTGAACGCATCGCAAAAACGCACAAAGCGTCCGGCCTTGCGGGCACTGTTAATATCTAAACAACCGGCAAGCACTTTGGGCTGATTGGCGACCACACCAATTGTTTCGCCATTTAAGCGGATGTAACCGCACAGGATGTTGCTGGCAAAGTCTTTTTGGATTTCAAAAAAATCACCGTCGTCGGCAATTGCATGAATAGCCTCTTTCATATCGTAGGGCTTACTGGGGTCTGCCGGCACCAGCGTATCGAGTGCCATTGCTTCTCTGTGATACGGATCATTGGTGTTTTGCACAGGTGCTTCAGTACGATTTGACAGTGGCAAAAAGTCGTACAGCCGGCGCACTTCAAACAATGCCTCTATGTCATTTTCAAACGCACCGTCGGCCACAGATGAGGTTTTGGTATGCGTTCCTGCACCGCCAAGTTCTTCTGCGGTAACAATTTCATTGGTCACGGTTTTGACCACATCGGGGCCGGTCACAAACATGTGACTGGTGTCTTTCACCATAAAGATAAAATCAGTCATCGCCGGTGAATACACTGCACCGCCTGCGCACGGTCCCATCACCACAGAGATTTGTGGAATAACACCGGAGGCCTGAACATTGCGCCAGAACACCTCGGCGTAGCCACCAAGCGATGCCACCCCTTCCTGAATTCGCGCACCGCCGGAATCATTGAGGCCGATCAGTGGCACTCCGTTTTGCACGGCCAGATCCATCACCTTGCAGATTTTCTCTGCGTGGGTTTCAGACAATGAGCCACCGAACACGGTGAAATCCTGCGAGAACACATAGACCGGCCGACCGTTTATAGTGCCCCAGCCGGTCACAACGCCATCGCCGGGCGGTTTGTTGTCCTGCATACCGAAGTCTGTACAACGGTGCGTCTTGTACATGTCGTACTCTTCAAACGAACCGTCGTCGAGCAGCACGTCAAGTCGCTCGCGAGCCGTCAGTTTGCCCTTTGCATGCTGTTTGTCGATACGCGCCTGACCACCGCCCAAACGGGCCTGATCACGTCGGTCCGACAACTCTTGCAAAACGTTTGTCATAAGCTGATTTTCTCAAGATCAAGGAACGCTGCGCGGATAATTGACACCATGCGACGCTTGTTGCGATTCACCGGGAACAGGCGGGAATTCCGGTTCTGGGCGGCTGACCGCTGGCATCCAACCGGCGTTAATGGCCGGATTTCACTGGCGAAAGTCCCCAGCGTGGATTGTAATAGCCACCGCCAGTGCCGCAACTGTATTCACGCATACATTTACAACATTTGCAGTTTACAAATTATATTTGCAAAATTGCAAATATGCGTACAGCGAAATTATTCATTGGGCAAAAGCTCCGCGAACTGCGCGACGAACAGCAGATGACCCAGGCCCAGTTTGCCGAGCAGCTGGAGATTTCCACCAGTTATCTGAACCAGCTGGAAAATAACCAGCGGCATGTCACCGCCACGGTACTGCTGGCACTGGCCGAGCGCTTTTCGGTCAATATTGCTGATCTGTCGCGACAGGACAGCGACCGGCTGATGGCAGATTTGCTTGAGTGTTATGCCGACCCGCTGTTTGACGGCAAGGCACCGTCGTCACGGGAGCTGCGGCTGGCTGCACAAAATTCCCCGTCGGTCGCACTGTCGGTGATCACCATGCATCAGGCGCTGCGCAGAGCCAGCGATCAGCTGGCTGAACTCGACGACACCATTACCCGCTCCGGAGTGATCGGTGAACCAACGCCGTATGAAGAAGTACGCGACTACTTTCATTTTAAAAACAACTATGTTGATGAACTAGACAGGGCGGCAGAGTTACTCGCCGCAGAACTTCACGATAACGCCGACAGCTATCGCGACCGGATTCAACATTTTCGCGACCATCTGCAACAGCAGCATAACGTTAACGTTACCGAGAACATAGAGCACAGCAACATCCTGCGAAACTATCAGCCTGACAGCGGCCTGTTACAGATCAACAAACGCAGCCAGCCTTCAACACAGGCTTTTCAAATCGCCCATCAGATCGCTTTGCTTGAGCATAAAGATATGATGGATAAGCTAATTGCCGAAGCGCAGTTC
>CAYZVB010000003.1:0-30667 GCA_964481315.1 uncultured Granulosicoccaceae bacterium | reverse complement strand
GTTCCGGTCCCCGGAAGCGGGCAACATCTGCCGTATTGGTCTGGCCAACTATTTTGCCGGCGCTATGCTCATGCCGTATACAAGCTTTCAATCGGCCGCCAAAACTGTTCGTCACGATCTGGTCGACCTTGCCGATCTGTTTGACACCAGTATTGAACAGGTCGCCCATCGGCTTAGCACATTACAACGACCGGGCTTGCCAGGCGTACCGATTTTTTTCGCAAGAATAGACCGCGCAGGTAATATCACTAAACGCCACAGCGCCACTAAACTGCAGTTTGCGCGCTTTGGCTCTGCCTGCCCGCTGTGGAATGCACACCGCGCCTTTGAAACACCGGGCAGAATAATTCGTCAACTTGCAGAAACACCGGATGGTGTACGATATTTATGTCTCGCCTGCACCGTAGACAAACCCACCGGCGGATACAATGATCCAACGCAGCAATATGCACTTGCCCTGGGTTGTGAAATAAAGTTTAAAGACGATTTTGTTTACAGCGACAAACTCACCGCCGATGCACCGGAACATTTTGAACCGATCGGCACATCATGCCGCATATGTGATCGTGAAAACTGCATACAACGTGCACTGCCACCACTAAAGCGCGGCCTGGCTATTGATGCCAACCATCGACGGATAATTCCCTACACGTTGTCGTGATTCTGCCAGGCCCTGGTCACCAGGAGCTTCATGCATGAATAAGTTAAGTAGTCACCCGGCTGATGAACGTTTGAAACAGAAATAAAAGGTGAACGACTCGAGTAGAGATTGTTTGTTACTTATCCGAACTCACCAGAGGCAAACCAAGACAGAGACCCGTAGCCGTACACACGTATGAATCAATACGTCATGACATTATCACAGCCATATCTGGCGAAATCAAGAAGTAGTGCAAAAAACGCATCACCTTGCTGCACTTTTAGCAGTATACAAAGACGGAACCGTTCACTAATTTCGTTCGTCGCATATCAGTGACTGTTGCGTTGTAGCACGGAGAGGAAGCTTTCACACAACACAGGGCAGCAACGCCTAACAGCATTTAGAAGTAACACTTGCCCATGAAACTTAGTGAAAAGATTCTTGTATACGAAACAGTTATAGCCGCTTTGAAGAATCGAACAGATATGGCTGCAGTTCTCAGCAGCTTTCCTCTCGATCAGCAACTTGAAGCAATACGGTTTATGGAGTTTATGGGAAGCGACTTACACGCTACAACCGACGGCAACTCCGATTTGCAGTGAATCCTCTACAATGTACGTTCGCAATACGCTGCGAATTATTCCTGCATTGCCGCTTTAATACCACGCAGTCGTAGGGCATTGAGCAATACAGAAACCGACGATAACGCCATTGCACCGGCTGCAAACATTGGAGACAACAGGATACCAAAGGCAGGGTAAAGCACACCGGCTGCCAGTGGAATAAGTGCCACGTTATAGCCAAATGCCCACAATAAGTTTTGACGAATGTTAGCCATGGTCCGGTTTGACACTTCTACCGCATTAACCACACCGCGCAAATCACCAGACATCAATACAACTTCGGCCGACTCGATCGCAACATCGGTACCGCTGCCAATTGCAATCCCGACATCCGCGTGTGCCAGCGCCGGTGCATCGTTAATACCGTCGCCGACAAACGCAACTTTACGCCCACCCTTTCGCAAATCATCAAGTGCAGCCACTTTGCCGTCTGGCAGCACCTCTGCAATGACAACATCTATACCGGTGTCAGCGGCGATAGCTTCGGCAGTCTGCTGTTTATCACCGGTAATCATTGCCACCGCAAAGCCGTGTTGCTGCAATGCATTAACTGCAGCTCTACTGGATGCCTTTACCTGGTCGGCAACAGCAATTACCGCTGCAAGCTGACCATCAATCGCTGCATACAAAGCAGAACGGCCACTGCCGGCAAGAGAACGCTCCATTGCTGCCAGCGGCGAGGTATTAATCCCTTCACGCGTCATTAACCGGTCTGCACCAACCAATACCTCGCGGCCCGCAACGGTAGCAGCTACCCCGTAACCGGTGAGTGAATTAAAGTTTGTCACCTCTGGTATCGACAGCCCTTCTGCCATTGCACCACGCACAATAGCAAGTGCTATCGGATGTTCTGACTGGCGTTCTACGGCAGCAATTTGTGCCAGCACTTCACTGCGTTCAAATCCTTCTGCCGTTACCACATCAGTGAGTTCGGGTTTGCCTTTAGTGATCGTGCCGGTTTTGTCCAGCGCAATAACATCGACTTCGGACATCGACTGCAATGCATCGCCCTTGCGAAACAACACCCCCATCTCTGCGGCACGACCGGTGCCCACCATAATCGATGTGGGAATCGCAAGGCCCATTGCGCACGGACAGGCAACAATAAGTACCGAAACACCGGCCACCAGCGCAAGCGTTAACGACGGAGACGGACCAAAAATCAACCAAACAACAATGGTTAACAGAGCCAGCGCGATCACTGCAGGCACAAACCAGTGTGTTACCCGGTTAACAATATTCTGCACCGGAAGCTTCGCACTTTGCGCCTGCTCAACCATCTTTACAATTTGTGCAAGCGTGGTGTCTGCACCCACTCGTGTGGTACGAAAAGTTAAACTGCCGGAACCGTTAACCGTGCCACCGGTAAGCACTGACCCCGTGGTTTTTTCTACCGGTTCAGGTTCACCGGTGATCATACTTTCATCAATAAAGCCTGCGCCTTTTATCACTTCGCCATCAGCTGCAATGCGCTCACCGGGCCGCACAAGCACCAGATCGCCTGCCACCAGCGCTTCGATATCAGTTTCGATAATGTCGTTACCGCAAACGACATTCGCAGTTTTAACCTGCAGACCAAGCAACGCCTGAATGGCAGCACCAGTTCTGCCCCTTGCCCGCGCTTCAAGCCAGCGCCCGACCAGAATAAGCACCACAATTACTGCGGCGGCTTCAAAGTAGACAGCACGCACCTGATCAGTTAACAGGCCCGGTGCAAAGGTAGATATTACCGAGTAAATCCATGCCGCACCCGCCCCAACCGCCACCAGACTGTTCATATCGGGCGCTCTTTTAAGCAGTGCCGGAATACCCTTTGTGAAGAACTGCCGGCCGGGCCCGAACAAAACGATTGTCGTCAGTACAAACTGGATCAGCCATGAGTTGCTGATACCAATGCTGTTTTCTATTAACCCGTGAAATGCAGGCGACACATGCGACCCCATTTCAAGCACAAATACCGGCAGTGTCAGCGCGGCAGCAAGCAATGCGCGGCGTAACAGCTGCCGTGCCTCTAAGTTTTTTCGCAGCACCTGTGACTGAGCATTTTTAGTTTTATGTAGTGTTGCCGGATAACCTGCTGCGGTTGCAGCAGCGACGAGGGCAGCGGGTTGCACTGCCCCTTCCATCACTTCAACTGTGGCTGTTTCTGTTGCAAGGTTAACCGCCACCGACTGCACACCGGGTACTTCGGCAAGTGCCTTATCGACCCTGCCAACGCACGACGCACACGACACCTCTGTGGTGGTGCGGGCCGGATATCCAGCTGCCTGCAGTGCCTGCTTTACCCCGGTGAGCGCCGCAGGATGATGCAGATCAAGTTCCGCCGTTTCTGTTGCGAGGTTCACCGAAGCACCGGCAATGCCATCGACTGAGGCCAGCGCCGACTCAACACGACCAACACAGGAGGCACACGACATGCCCTCTATTGCGAGCGTTAATCGACTGTTGTGCATGACTGGTAAAAACCCGGGGCTATTGTTATCCGGGTTAATATAAGGCTTCCAGTAACTGGAACCTCAAGCCTTATACAGTTTTATTTCGATGTTTTTTTGGGCGATTAATTAAACCTGTTTACACCAATCGATCACCGGGCTCTTTTCCGGCAAAATAGGCATCGAGATTATCCAGCGCTCTGAACCCCATTGCATCACGGGTTTCAAAGGTTGCACTGCCAATATGCGGCAGCATGAAAATATTTGGATGCGCGCTGAAGGCACTGTTGCCACCGGGCTCGGTCTGAAAACAATCAAGCCCTGCCGCTGCCAGCTTACCGCTGCTAATCGCTTCGAGTAATGCACTTTCATCCACCAGCGCACCGCGGGCAGTGTTTACCAGAATAGCACCGTCCGGCAGATGACCGAGCGCCTCGGCATTGATAATACCGGTTGTTGATTCAGTGGCCGGGCAGTGCAGCGACAGGAAGTCGGAAGCTTCAAAAAGAGACTGCATACTGTTGTGATAGATTGCACCCTGCTCAACAGAGGCATCCAGTCGATTTCGACTGTGGTAGTGAACTTCCATATCAAAGCCACGTGCGCGACGCGCCATTACCTGGCCAACACGACCCATACCGAGAATGCCCAGTCTTCTGCCGGTCACCTGTGTACCAACCATAAAAGCCGGGCTCCATGAATTCCACTGCCCGCTGCGCACCATGGCATCACCCTCTGCGGCTCTTCGTGCAGCACCGAGTAACAACAGCATGGCAATTTCTGCTGTGGCATCGGAAAGTACATCAGGGGTATTGGTGACACATATACCCTTTTCTTTAAACGCAGGCAGGTCACAGTGATCAACACCCACCGAATGGTTGGCAACTATTTTTAACCTCGGGTTGAGCTGTGCAACCGTAGCAGCATCAAATATTTCCGAATGACACGGAATGATCGCATCGACCTCGGCGCTCATTTTTATAATATCGTCGCTGCTGCTGAGCGAATCTTCGGGGTTGAGCACCACATCGTAGTCACGCTGAGCTCGTGCTTGTGTGTTGTCACTAAGCTTGCGGGTTAACCATACGCGCGGTTTGCTACTCATACCGCCACCACCATCTTGCCGAAGCTTTTACCAACCAACAGATCATTTAGCGCCGCAGGTGCGTTTTCGAGACCATCAATCATTTGTTCCTGATACGCTACTTTTCCGTCTTTTAGCCAGCCTGTCATATCAGCGGCAAATTCGTTGTATAACGTTTTCGGAAAACTGTCATAGATTATGAATCCCTGCATTTTAACTTTCATTCGCAGGATAGTACCCATAATCATCGGGCTGTAGTCGGTGCCCTCGGGTAAACCGGCCAGGTTGTACCAGGAAACCACACCGCAAACAGGTATACGCGCAAAGGCGTTGAGTAACGGCAGCACACTGTAAAGCACTTTGCCGCCAACATTTTCAAAGTAGACATCAACACCATCGGGACAGGCAGCTGCCAGTTGTTCTGCAAAGTCACTGGCATGGTGGTCTATACATGCATCGAAGCCAAGGTTATCTACCACGTGTGCGCACTTTTTATCGCCACCCGCCACACCAACTACACGGCATCCTTTAATTTTTGCGATTTGTCCGACGGTCGCGCCCACCGGCCCGGAGGCAGCAGCCACCACCACTGTTTCACCGACAACCGGTTCACCAATCTTAAGCAGCCCGGCGTATGCCGTGTAGCCCGGCATACCGAGTATACCCAGCGACCAGCTCGGGTTATCCGGGTTGGGCCCGAGATTCAGGACCTGATCGCCATTTGAAACTGCGTAGTCCTGCCAGCCACTCGGAGCCAGTACATGATCTCCGACGGCAAAACCCTCTACACCGGACTCCATCACAACGGCGACCACCTGACCGGTCATGACCTCACCGATCTGTACCGGTGTTGCATAGGATTTGGCGTCATTCATCCTGCCGCGCATATACGGGTCAAGCGAAAGGTATACGGTGCGCAGCAGCATTTCACCCTCACCCGGCTGCGGTATGGCAGCTTCTTCCAGACGCAGCGTGTTTTCATCGGGCGTGCCCTGTGGTCGATTTGCAAGCACAACACGTCGATTAGTACCGGAGTTTTGCGGCATGGCGAGTTCCTGTTTGGTTTATAAGTTTTTTTTAAATGGCAGCCTGAAACCACTCAGCCAGCAATAAAGTAATACTTCTTTAGCGTTTCAGTAATTTCCCACACGCAACGTGTTCCTTTGGGAATAAAAAACGTGTCACCTGCAGTGAAGGTTTCTGCAACACCACCATCCATACTGACCGTTACCGAACCGGAAATGATAGTCATCATTTCATCGACCGGATAAGCATCGATTTCTTCTCTGGCCGGTGCGCATTCCCAAACGCCGGCAAGCCGGCTTTCATCATCGGTGGCGTAGAAAAGGTGATTGACTTCAGTTTGATCATCCGTTGTGAACGCACTACGTGAGGTAAACCGCGAAGGCTGCAAACCGGCAGCAGGGTTTTCAATAAATCGTTTGACAGTTTTTTCCATGACGAGGCTCCGGGTACGGTGGCGTCAGATTAACACAACCGGCAGACCACCCGCGCCTGTGTTCCATCCGAACCACTTGCTTGCGCAGAGATTGCAGTGCAAACCGCAAACGGGTTCTGGTAACTTACCACGCTGCGCAACAGCAGCAACGCACCGACCGGATAGTCACCATGCCCGTACACTTTACTGAACATGAATTCGCCACACGTCGCGACCGTGCAGCCGCAGCGCTGCAACAGGCTGGTCTGGATGGCATATTATTGTTTGCACCCGAGAGCCACTACTACCTGACAGGCTACGATACATTTGGCTTTGCGATGTTTCAGTGCATGGTATTACGTGCTGACGGTGAAATAGCATTACTAACCCGTTTACCGGACTTACGCCAGGCACAGCAAACCTCCATTCTAAACGACGGTCAAATACATATCTGGAGTGAGGTACAGGGAGCCAACCCGGCTGCACATCTGGCAGAACTGCTTGGCACCATGAAACTTAAACAGGCAAAGCTTGGCATTGAAATGCAAACTGCCGGGCTTACCGCACACAATGGTCAACTGGTGTCTGCTGCACTAGCCAATAGTGAATTACAGGACGCGTCCGATCTTGTCCGTCACCTTCGTCGCGATAAAAGTGAACAGGAAATCGAATACCACCGTATGGCCGCAAAACTGAGCGACGATGCACTGGATGCCGCCATACACACCACCGCCCCGAATGCCTTTGAAGGTGATATTCTCGCGGCCATGCAGGGGGCGGTATTTAAAGGAGGCGGCGGCTATGCCGGTAACGAATTTATTATTGGCTCCGGTGAAGCCGCTCTTTTGTGCCGCTACCAGTCAGCATTACGCCATCTGGACCCTCACGATCAGCTCACACTGGAATGGTCAGGCGCTTATTACCGACATCAGGCAGCGATGATGAGAACGCTGCTGGTTGGCACTGCCAGTGACACACAACGCGCCATGCATACAGCAGCCACTGAAGCCCTGGTTGCCTGCGAAGATGCCATTAAGCCGGGCCGGCCGATGGGTGATGTTTATGCAGCCCATGAAAAGGTTTTTGATGCACACGGGTTGCAACACGCCAGACTACAGGCCTGTGGCTATGGCATGGGCGCGGTATTCAACCCTATCTGGGTAGACTTCCCGATGTTCTATAAAAACAACCCACTGATTATGAATGCAGGAAATGTTTATTTCTTACACATGATACTGATGGACAGCGACAACGGTCACGCCATGTGCTGGGGCCATTCAGTGCTGGTGAAAGAGAACGGCGTAGAACGACTAAGCAGATCACCACTGGACCTGGTGGTGCTTTAAACCTTCAGTGATTAACCGGCTTTCGCCAGCGACTGCGCATAGCAAAACCGAAAACCACCCGAGGCAATGTTTTGCAGCTGCAATTGCCCGCCAAGCTGCGCTGCAATTTCATGACAAATAGCAAGACCAAGCCCGGCACCGCTTCCGGTTGCCTGTTCTACCGGACGATAGAACGGCTCATGCAGTTTTGCCAGATACTCACCATCAACCCCCGGGCCACTGTCGCTAACGGTAAACACAGCATTATTGTTTTCTCTATAAAGCTCAATTGTTACCTGACCCGACTGCGGTGAAAATTTAATGGCATTTGATAACGCGTTACGCAGTAAGTGCTGCAACTGGCTGTTGAGATCATGTACCGTGAGCGGTTCATTGCGTGTAACAACGAATTCAACCTGCCTTTCTTCGGCCAGCAGGTAAAGATCGGCAATCTGATCTTTTAGTATATTGTTAAGAACAACCGGTTTGAATTCATCACTGGCAACCGATTGTGCACGCGCCAGATCCAGCAACTGGTTAACCAGACGTTGTAATCTGTAAATACTTTTTTTCAAAGCGGTTTCGCGCGCTGCCCTTGTATTCTCATCCGGCGCTTTCTGCAGGTTTTCAATTTCAAGTGACAGTGCGGTAATCGGGGTGCGAAGCTCGTGCGCTGCATCGGCAATAAAGCGTCGCTGTTTCAGATTGTAGTCGGCGTTTTTCTGTAACAAAGACTCAATCGATGAAACAAACGGGGTCACTTCAACCGGTATTTCATTGCGGTTTTCAAGGTCAAGGGTTAATGATTCATTTGCACTGACTTTTTGCCCGAGCCTGTTCAATGGTTTGAAGCTGTAACGCACTACCACCACAACCAGTAACGGCACCAGTAAAAACAATGCAAGCAATGGCAGTGCCGTATTAAATGCACTGCTTCGGGCCAGTTCTGTTTTTACCCCAAGGTTCTGAACCACTGCAAAGCGCTGCCCGGACTGCCGGTTCTCAGTAATATAAACGCGCCAGAATTCTCCTTTTGCATTTATAGTATGGTAGCCATTGGAGATATCTTTTTTTATTGGCAGCCCGCCACGGTTTACGTTGCCGACCTCCCAGACCAGCACGCCGTCGTCGTAGTCATTATCTTTATAAAACGATTTATCATGCTGCACACTAATTTGATTGGTTTCCACCAGTCGAGCGACGGACAACAGCGTTTCATCCTGCACATCACTTGACTCAATATAAGCGGTGACAGCCGCTGCAATAGTCGCAAGCACCAGTACGATCAGCAATACAACCAGTAAAGCTACAAGCAGCCGACTGGCAAGCTTCGGATTACCCGCTCGATTCCGGTTACGCCGGAAAGACCTCACTGCTTTGGTACCATCCAGCCGAGCCCGCGTACATTGCGAATGGCACTTTTATCAGTCTTTTTGCGCAAGCTATGGATTAGAAATTCGATCGCGTTACTGCTGACTTCTTCCTCCCAGCCATAGACTTTTTCTTCAAGTTCCTCACGGGAATAAATGCGACCCGGTGAGCGCAGCAATGCATGTAACAGCCGGTATTCCTTGCCGGTGAGATCAACGGCGTTGTCGCAGTAGGTAATGGTTTTTTCAGCCGGGTTTAACAGGAAGTCACCACTCGATAGCAACGGCTGGGCACTGCCTGAGTGTCGGCGTGCAACAGCACGGATACGCGCCATTAGCTCATCGACCAGGAACGGCTTGACCAGATAATCATCGGCACCAAGATCGAGCCCGGCTATGCGGTCTTCGACTGCGTCGCGTGCGGTAATGATAATCACCGGCACGCTGTTTCGCTTTTGTCTAATTTGCCGCAGCACGCTCAGACCATCTTTTTTTGGCAGGCCAATATCGAGTAACACCAGTTCAAACGCACCGGCTGCAATACTGGCCAGCGCGGCATTGCCATCGGTTACCCAGTCGGCAGCCATACCGGCATCTTCCAGTGCACCGGATATGGCCGCGCCGATTTGGGCGTCATCTTCAACAAGCAGTATTCGCATGTTGCTTATACTACGGCTTAGCCTGCAACCTGACCACCGGCAGCAGTATCATTGTCTGCAGGGCCGGCTGTTTGCATGTTGTCGAGATCACGCTGCAGTTTGGTTCGCATGGCCCACATAGCAACCGCCAGTAATGGCAACAGTGCAAGTGACACCATAATCAGGAACGCGCTTGCGAAAAATACTGCAACGCCAACGCCGATGGCGGCAAGTATCGCAAGTGGTCGCACCACCCAGCGTGTGAAGGTATCGCCGTGATCGATGGCAAAGGCATTTTTCAGGTCAAATTCTTTAATGGCAACGCCGTCGATATTGACTGTATTGGTTGAGTTGATCATGTGTTTTCTCCTGTATTCAGAAATTGTGTATCAGCGACTTTGCTGATGAGAGTAAGTATATGGAGCCAGACTTAGCGAAAACTTAGCGCTGCTGATTCCCCTGATCAGAGCAGCAAATGCGCTGCAGCTGATTAGGTTGGGTACACAATCTCAAATGAAAATTAGGAGAAACTTAGCGGCTCTCAAACCACGGTTTGCAGGCGTACGCCCTGCGATTTTTGACAACTCATGTGTCGCCAACCGCAGCGGCTCAAACATTGTCGTTCGGGCCGGGATATCGAAACGGCGAAAACACTATTAATGGTCGGTGGGTTTTTTTCGTTTTCTTACCCATAGCAGGCAAGCGCCCGCGACAACATCGAGTAAGCCGATAGAAAACATAAGGCGGTACACGGCGGACCGTGAATTCTGCATGGAGAGTTGCTCCGGCGTCGCGTCCTGAAAGGGAAGCGCATTGGAAGCACCGAAAAAAAACGCTCCCAGCATTAGCAGGATTCCACAGACAATTAAAATCACAGGGAGATGTTTATACATATTGGTTAATCCAACCTCACAAGGGCGAATCGCGACCGTAATATCCCCGAGTTGGTGGACATAAGCAAGTGTCTGCTCTGGTCTCACTGGCGTTGCCAATGCATCAGCCGGGACAAGCCGGCAAACCAGGCTCACGTTTCGTTTTGCGAACTGGAGCAAACTTTCAACGGCTGCCGTGAAACACGCACCCGATCACGCCGGGTCTTGCCAACCAATTAGGGAAATTCTCTAATTTTCATTGACTTCCAGTCGATACCTTTAACTATTCTCACAACAGTGCTCAGATGAAATTCATCAGGCAGCGCCAGGCCCGGTCCGGACCTGACGAACTGAAAAATAACAAACGCTCGATGGATACTCCGGTAGTCGAAACTCTGGAGGAGCGCACCTTATACTCTGCCGATGTTCTGGCAGTCCTGCCCGACCCTGCTACTAACGAATTATTCGACGATAACGCAGTTATCGCCGGCCTTCCCGACCACAGCCATAGTCCCGCAGAGTTGGTGTTCATCGACCAGCGGGTCGCCGACATCGATCTGATTATTGACGATTTGCGAGACCAGCAGGCGAACGGTCGCCATGTCGAGGTCTATACCGTAGCCAATGAAGCAGACGGCCTTACCTTTATTGCATCGGTTCTGGAAAAGGGACCGGCGTCGGCAGTGCATATCATCTCGCATGGTTCGACCTCCGGATTTCACCTTGGCAGTAACTGGGTTGACAGCGAATTTGCACAGGACCGTCAGTCCGTACTTCAACAGTGGCGCAACAACCTAACCGAAGATGCCGATTTACTGCTCTATGGCTGCAACCTCGGAGAATCACTCAAGGGACAGGCACTGGCACAGTATCTGGCAACACAAACCGGTGCAGACGTCGCCACCAGTAACAATAACACCGGGCACAGTTCTTTTGGTGCCGACTGGGAGCTTGAATTAAACACTGGTGCAATAGAGAGTGGCTCTATTGCCACCGAAAGCCTGGCACTGGCGTGGGAGCATGAGCTGCTGACAGGCAGCAACGGCATTGATTTGCTGGAGGGTGAAAATGCGCTGGCCAGCAACCCCACCGACTATGATCTGATTGGTAACGGAGGCAACGATCTGTTAATCGCAAATTACGATGCGATGAGCGTGCTCGTTAATCCTCCGGCATCATGGGTTGTCGGCCCCAAGGTCAATGCAGGCGATTTTATGTATGACATTGACACAAGTCCCTACCTGTTCGACTTTAGCCAACAGGATCTGAGCACTGGCAACAGCGGTATCAAGGTAAACTCCGGGTCAATCGACTTTATTATGGACGGTGACCAGGGCTTGTCAGTTCCAGGTGGCGGGCGGGCAATCGTACTGAGCGACGGTGAGATTTCTGCAGATATCCCGAACACTGTGGCGGGAAACGAATACATACTCAGTATTTATATGGGAGGCAGGACAGCAGGTACCCATGAGATATCCCTTTCCGATGGCAGCACCACTGAAAACTTTACTGTAACCATGCCGGATGGCAATTCCCTGGCTACGATGGACTGGCAGCCGGTCAGCATTCCATTTACACCGGGTGCCACGAATGCAGACCCGACCACGTTTACAGTAAGCGCCGTCAGTGGAGATCCATTGATCTCCACAGCTCGGGTAATCAACCCAAGAATTGACATTGGTGACTTTACCCAGGAAGACGGCGCCGGTAACGATTCCGTATTCGGTGGTGGCGGCAGAGACAACATTGTTTCAGGTGCCGGTGCCGACTATATCCATGGCGGCAACGACAATGACACGATAACCGACGGTCCGGGAAACGACACTATATACGGGGGAGCTGGTAGAGATGTAATCACAGATGGACCAGGAAACGACACCGTTTACGGCGGACGTGGCAATGATTCCATAACCGATGGAGAAGGTGATGATCGCCACCTCGGCGGTGACGGCAATGACATCATCACAGATGGGCCGGGAAACGACACGATTACCGGCGGTAACGACGATGACTCTATCTATATACACCATTCGTCACCCACCGATTACAACGAATTTTACGGCGGGCCGGGTAACGACACCTTCTACCTCGGTAACCACGTACACGCCAACTTCAGGATTTTCGATGTAGCGGGTTCTGACAAACTAATACTCGACTACGACAGTAGTCGGGGAGACAGTACCTATTTCTTTCCGGACAACTTCAGTTTGGAAGGTGTTATCGGTACGTTGGAGGGCACAGGAGCAACCAGTTATACCGTAGGAGACAGCAACTACAGCAACCCGGTTGCATGGGATCTTGAACATCTCAACAACGTAGACAGCAATATTTCAATTCAGGGCGGTATGGCTGATGATCGTATAGCAATCGGCTTTTCCTCAACCGACTACCGTGGCGGCGACGGCACTGACATTGTTCGAGTGTATGGAAATGCCGCTGACTACTCACTTGATCGATCCGGTTTCAGCGGGCCGGACACCGGCGATGACAGCAGGTATCTGAAAATCATAGACGGTGGTGATGCTGACATCATCTGGGATACCTTTGAGTACATCGATTTTAATGATGCCAGGTACGATGTTTCTGCTGATACGTTCGAACCGAGGCCGGGTACCATCACCAATATCGGCACAACAACGGCAATTACGGTTAAAGACGGTGTGGACACATTTATTGATATTTCAGATATCAATTTGCGGGACAGTGAACTTGACTATATCCCGGACAACACCAACAGCTACATATTAAACGCAGGAACCCAGAGTGGTAGTTTGTCAGTGAATCTGAGCACCACCACCGTCACAGTTAACCCTCCTGACGAGCAACAATTTAACGGATCACTGGACGCATTAAACGAACGATTAGACAGGACGAATTACTGGTCATACGAAAGTGATTCAAGTTCCACACAAATCAGCGACGTGCTGACAATTACCATAACCGACAGCAATAAAGCAGCAGATGAGGGACGGGTTTCCACGGTAGCGCAGATTCCAATCACAATCATTCACGATCCGGTACTGAGCAATATTGAAACAACCAGCCTGATCTTCAACGAGAATGATCCTGCAACGCCGATTTCGAATGCACTAACACTGTCGGACCCGAACCTGACGCCAATACAGTCCGCAACAATCCAGTTGAACAACTATGTGGCCGGCGAAGCTGTACTAACCCTGCCACCGACGCCGAATATTTCAGCAAGTTTTGATGCACTAACGGGTACGCTTACACTGGTCGGCGACGACACTGTTGCGAACTACGAATCCGCATTGCGTTCTGTCACTTATGCTAACACCAGCGAAAATCCGGACATCACCTCACGCAGTGTGGATATCCTCGTTAACGACGGGCAGGACAACTCTAACACTGTCAGTCGTAATATATCTGTCGTCAATATCAATGACCTTCCAACACTAAGTAATTTTACCCAGCCCGTTACAGACGAAGACACAGAAATTGAACTTTCTATTGCAGATCTGCTTGCGCTGGGAGACGAAAATGACATTGACGGCACGGTAAAAAGCTTCATTGTGGTTTCAAGCAATACAGGCAGCCTGAGGATCGGTGCGAACGCGGCAGCTGCCGCCCCTTACGCTGTCTCCAGCAATGACACTATTGATTCTTCGAACAATATTTACTGGACACCGCCGGCAAATTTCAACACACCAACAAATAGCGCCCAGTCCGCATTCTCAATGCTCGCTCGCGATGATGACAATCAGACATCCTCCACAGCAGTACCTCTGACGGTCTATGTTAACGACATTAATGATGCTCCTTCGTTAACCGGATTTAGCGCAGATATAGACACTACTGATGAAGACACTGAAGTTGAACTCACCTTCTCGGAACTTACCAACCAGGGAAATGAGCTGGATATTGATGGAAACATTGATCATTTTGTGGTTCAAGGCGTCGATACCGGATCACTGCGAATTGGCCCAAACCAGGCGAGCGCAACGCCATTCGCAGCGCTGTCTAACGACACCATTGATCTGAACAATAAAGCCTACTGGACGCCGGCAAACAATAAGAACACCACAACCGATGGCCCGCAAACAGCTTTTTCAGTTAATGTTGTGGATGACGACGGGGCGTCTTCCAGCCCGGCTGTAACGGCAACCGTGACAGTTAATGACATTAACGACAACCCGACACTAAGTGTTTTTACATCGGAGGTAAGCACCACAGACGAAGATACTGAAGTAGAAATTCTCTTCACTGAGCTGACTGCCAACAGCGACGAATTCGACGCAGACGGCACTGTTGATGCAATGATAGTTCAGGCCGTTTCCAGCGGATCACTTCGAATTGGTACATCAAGTACTGCTGCTACTGTGTTCGAGGCAGGAACCAACGACACAATCGATTCTACCCGCAACGCTTACTGGACGCCGGACCCGAACGCAAACACCACGGCAGACGGCAACCAGGAAGCTTTTTCTGTAATAGCCCGTGACAATGACAACGGACTCTCTGCGGTGACAGTCGCAGCATCCGTCATCGTAAACGACATTAACGATCTGCCGGTTCTGACTTCATTTGATGCTGCAGTTGCTACCACAAATGAAGACACGGAAGTAGAAATAGATTTCGCAACACTGCAGGTGCACGGAGATGACTTGGATATCGATGGCGCTATTCAGGCATTCGTGGTCCAGGCTGTAAACTCTGGCAATCTTAAAATCGGCCCCAATGCCAGCACCGCCACCGATTATGTTGCAAATACAAACGATACCATAGACACGGTAAACAAAGCCTACTGGACACCAGACCCGGAATCCAATACAGCGGCCAATGGCAACCAGTTTGCCTTCACCGTTGCAGTACGTGATGACGACGGTGCGTTGTCCACAACTTCGGTAACTGCAACTGTTTATGTCAATGACGTCAACGACAAACCCGTATTTTCCAGCTTCGACACCGACGTTAGCATTACAGATGAAGACACAGAGGTAGCAATCACTCTGAACGACCTTAAGTTACATGGCAATGAAACAGACATTGACGGAAACGTCGATGCATTCGTTGTGCAGAATGTGATAACGGGAAGCTTAAAATTAGGTACGACTGCAGCCTCCGCCACTGCATACTCCACCGGCAGCAATGATACAGTTGATGCTGTGAACAATGCTTACTGGTCGCCAGAACCCGAAAATAACAATCCGGTCGATGGAAATCAGCAGGCTTTCTCGGTAGTTGTGCGAGACGACGACGGGGCAACATCAGACACGCCTGTAGTTACCACGGTCTATGTGAATGATATTAACGATAAACCAGGCCTGACTACGTTCAGCAATCCGCTTGCAACCACCGATGAAGACACCAGCATTGAAATTGTTTTCAATGACTTCATTACCCAGGGCGACAGCTCAGACAGCGACGGAAGCGTTGAGGGATTCATTATACAGAGCGTTGTCACAGGCAGCCTTAGAATAGGACCATCAGCCGCTGGTGCGACTGCATTCATTGCCGGCTCAAACGATACTGTTGATGCATCCAATCATGCCTACTGGACGCCGGCTGCAAATCAAAACACAACAGAAGATGGCCCGCAGCAGGCATTTACTGCAGTCGCCCGCGATGATGACGGCGCTGTGTCAGACAGTGCGGTCACCGCAATTCTGCAGGTTAACGACATTAACGATGAGCCCGCTCTCAGCCTGTTTACGTCCGCAGTTGCAAACACAGATGAAGACACGGAAGTTGCCATTACTCTCAATGGTCTACTAACCAGTGGCAACGAGACTGACATAGACGGTGTAGTCAATGCGTTTGTCGTCACAACGGTAAATTCAGGCACACTGACTATCGGCGCAACATCTGCCACTGCCACTCCGTTCTCAGTCGCCGGCAACGACACTATCGACGCATCAAACAACGCGTACTGGACAGCCGACCCGGAGAAGAACACACCAACAGACAACACCCAGTTTGCTTTTTCTTTACTCGCACGTGATGAAGACGGGGCGCTGTCAGCAATACCACTGACAGCAGAGGTGACTGTCAACGACGTTAACGATCCACCGGTACTGAGTTCATTTAGTAATGATGTAGATACTACTGATGAAGACACATCAGTTGCCATTTCCTTCAGTGAACTGACCAGCCAGGCGGACGAATCCGATATAGACGGATTTGTTAATGCGTTCGTCGTTCAGGATGTTGTTACAGGCGCATTGCGCATCGGCACTAGCGAATCGAGCGCAGCACCGTGGGCGACCGGCAGCAATGACATCATTGACAGCAGCAATATCGCCTACTGGACACCCGATGCAGAAGCCAACACACCGGTAGATGGTCCGCAACAGGCTTTCACAGTACTGGCACGCGATGAAGACGGAGACGTATCCACCTCAGCCGTTACCACAATTGTGCAGGTTAATGATGTAAACGACCCACCGATACTGACCGGCTTTGTGCCTTACATAGACATTACTGACGAGGATACTGAAGAGGAAATTAGACTGTGGGAGCTCATTGCCGACAGTGATGCAGCAGACATCGATGGCAGTGTAGTCGGCATGCTCGTCACCTCGGTCGAGTCCGGTACGCTGTCAATCGGCGCTACTGCCGCCACCGCCACGCCATTTAGCGCAACCAATAATTTGATCAACACGGCAAATACCGGATACTGGACACCGGACCCCAATGCCAACGGAATACTGCCGGCCATCTCTGTGGTTGCTATAGACGACGATGGCGAATTCTCGGCAGTACCCGTTACCACATCAATGCTGGTCAACGACGTTAATGACAGACCGACACTGTCCGATTTCAGCACTCATGTCTCCACTACTGACGAAGACACTGAAATCGAAATCACGGTCACGGATATGCTCGCGCAGGGCGATCAGGCAGATATCGACGGATCGGTCGGAGCATTCGTTGTTCAAAATATAGCGTCGGGTACATTACGCATTGGATCCAATTCTTCGACAGCAACCACCTGGACCAGCGGTACCAATGATGTCATAGATGTTTCCAACAACGCCTACTGGACACCCGACCCGGAAGTTAACACACCTGTAAATGGCGATCAGCCTGCATTTAGTGTTGTGGCGAAGGATGACGACGATGGATTGTCTTCAGTGCCGGTTGCTGCCACTGTTTACGTTAACGACGTAAACGACAACCCCACACTTTTGCCTTTTGTCGCTCCTGTGGGAGCAACTGATGAAGATACTGAACTCAGCGTCACATTCGACGACCTGAGAATTTCAGGGAGTGCATCGGATTATGACGGTACGGTACAGGCCTTTGTTGTACAAAATGTAAGTTCCGGCAAGCTAAATATTGGTAGCAGTGCGACTACTGCAACACCATACATCGTCGGCAGCAACGACATTATAGACAACACGCGAAACGCCTACTGGACACCGGCTACAGAACTCAATACACCATCGGATGGTGATCAGACAGCATTCACTGTAGCTGCAATAGATGATGACGGGGGTCAGTCGCAGGCACAGACTGCCCTTGTTTACGTCAATGATATCAATGACGCTCCAACACTGACTGCATTCAGCACGCATGTTGACACCACTGACGAAGACACAGAAATCGCCATCAGCTTCAACGCTTTATTTTCAAAGGGTGATCAAAACGATATCGATGGATCAGTGACTGCCTTCGCCGTGCAGAGCGTAGAGTCCGGCACGCTAAGAATCGGCTCCGGAGTAACGGTCGCCAGCCCATGGATTGCAGGTGTGAATGACACCATCGACGCTACCGACAACGCGTACTGGACACCGGACGACAATGCCAATACACCGGTAAATGGCAACCAATATGCATTTAGCGTCGTGGCCGTGGATGAGGACGGTGGCATTTCTGCCACAGCAGTGAGGACACAAGTACTGGTAAACGATATCAACGATGAACCAATACTAACTGCCTACACAAATCCCGTTGCAACCACCGACGAAGACACACCGGTAGAAATTACGTTCGGTGGCTTGCAGGCGCCGGGAACGGCCAGTGACCAGGACGGCACCGTGCAGGCGTTTGTTGTTCAATCGGTCGATTCCGGAATTCTTTCAATTGGTGCCAATGCCGCTGTTGCAAGCGACTTTCTTGCAGGTGTAAACGACACAATAGATGCTGCTAACCATGCCTACTGGACCCCTGCTCCGGAACAGAACACACCGGTCGACGGTGATCAACAGGCATTCACGCTGACTGCGCAGGACGACGATGATGCACAGTCTGCCGCACATCCGGCACTGGTATATGTTAACGACATCAATGACGCACCAACGCTCGCAAGCTTTGACACACCAGTCGAGACCACAGACGAAGATACCGAAGTAGAAATATCGTTTACAGATATTCAGACACAGAACAAACACCATGACAAAGATGGATCAGTACAGGAATTTATTGTAAAGAACGTCACCTCCGGTCAGCTAAAGATCGGTACCGATGCAGCCAGTGCCACACTGTTTGTTGCTGGCACTAATAATACGATCGACACGGCCAACAGTGCTTACTGGACACCCGCACCTGACCAGAACACGCCAGCCAACGGAGACCAGCAGGCAATCAGCGTTATCGCAGTGGATGATGATGGCAGCGTTTCTGCGGCTCAGATAGTTCCAGTCTATGTAAATGATGTCAATGACGCACCGATACTCACGCCATTCGACTCCCCGGTCACAGCCACCGATGAAGACACCGAAGTCGAACTCTCACTCGATGACCTGCAGGCTCACGGCAAAGACTCCGACGCCGATGGCAGTGTTGAGTCTTTTGTTGTGCAGAGCGTACTATCGGGCTCGCTTAAGATAGGCAGCGATGCAACTACTGCCACCGCATTTCTCATCGGCAGCAACGACACCATTGACGCTAGCGCTAATGCCTACTGGACGCCGCACCCTGACCGGAACACACCGGTAGACGGGGACCAGCAGGCATTGATTGTCGCCGCACGTGACGATGATGGTGCACTGTCTGCCGCACGGACAACACTTATCCATGTCAATGACGTTAACGATGCACCTGTACTCACTGCCTTTGACACACCTGTTACAACCACCGACGAAGACACCGAAGTCGTACTATCGTTCGATGACCTTCAGGCTTACGTTAAAGACTCCGACCCTGATGGCAGTGTTGAGTCTTTTGTTGTACAGAACGTGCTTTCTGGTACGCTTAGGATTGGTAGTGATGCAGCTACCGCTTCTGCATTTCTCGCCGGTAGCAACGACACCATCAACGCTACCGCTAATGCCTACTGGACGCCAGACCCGAACCGGAACACACCTGTAGACGGAGACCAGCAGGCATTGATTATTACCGCTCGTGACAACGATGGGGCACAATCAGCGGTGCAAACAACGCTGATCTATGTCAATGACATTAACGATGCCCCTGTCCTTGCAACGTTTGACGCACCTGTTACCAGCACCGACGAAGACACCGAAGTCGAACTCTCACTCGATGACCTGCAGGCTCACAGCAAAGACTCCGACGCCGATGGCAGTGTTGAGTCTTTTGTTGTACAGAGCGTACTTTCAGGCTCGCTTAAGATAGGCAGCGATGCGGCTACAGCCACCACATTTATCTCCGGCAGTAACGATACCATTGACGCTACAGTCAATGCCTACTGGACACCGGACCCCGACCGGAACACACCTGTAGACGGAGACCGGCAGGCAATGATTATCACCGCACGTGATAACGACGGTGCCCAGTCCGCCGCACAGACAACGCTTATCTATGTCAATGACATTAATGATGCCCCTGTACTTGCAGCGATTGACACGCCTGTTACGACCACCGACGAAGACACCGAAGTCGTACTATCTTTCGATGACCTTCAGGCTCACGGTAAAGACTCCGATGCCGATGGCAGCGTTGAATCGTTTGTTGTACAGAGCGTACTATCGGGCACCCTAAAGATTGGTGGTGATGCTGGCACCGCAACCCCATTTCTGACCGGCAGCAACGACACCATTGACGCAGCTTCCAATGCCTACTGGACGCCAAACCAAGACCGGAACACACCGTTAGACGGGGACCAGCCGGCATTGATTTTAAACTAGCGCGACAACGACGGTACACAGTCTGCGGCACAGGCAACGATTATTTATGTCAATGATATTAATGATGCGCCTGTGCTCGCAGCGTTTGACACCCATGTAGCAACTACCGACGAAGACACCGAAATCGTACTATCATTCGATGACTTGCAGGCTCACGGTAAAGATTCAGATCTTGATGGCAGCGTCGAGTCCTTTGTCGTACAGAGCGTACTCTCAGGTTCCATTAAGATAGGCGGCGATGCTGCCACCGCCGCTCCGTTTCTCACCGGCAGCAACGACATCATTGACGCTGGTGCGAATGCTTACTGGACACCCGACGTCGACCGTAACTCGCCCGTAGACGGTGATCAGCAGGCATTGATTGTCACCGCACGTGACAACGAAGGTGCACAGTCAGCGGCACAGGCAACGCTTGTTTTTGTAAATGATATTAACGATGCGCCCGTACTTGAACCGTTCGACTCACCAGTAGCTGCCACAGACGAAGACACCGAGGTCGAAATAAGCTTTGCAGACCTTCAGGTACAAAACAAAGACACTGACCCGGACGGTACGATTCAGGCTTTTATCGTACAGAGTGTGGAAACCGGCCGATTAACAATCGGCGCAAGTACAGAAACAGCTACGACATTTATCACCGGACGCAACGACACCATAGACGCAACACATCGCAGCTACTGGACACCGGATGAAAACGTCAACACAGCTGTGAATGGCGCACAAACGGCATTCACCATCGTCGCGCAAGACAATGACAAAGACAGCTCCGCCACTGCAGTCAGTGCCGAAGTACTGATAAACGATATCAATGATCAACCGGTGCTCAGTTCAGTACAGAACCTGACTGCTACAGAAGACACGGTGCAAACCATCAGCTTTACGCAGTTAAACGATCTGGCTGATTCAACGGATGTAGACGGCACCATTGTCGCCTACCGGATTACATCAACGGGATCGGGCACGCTAACGCTAGGCACACACGAAACTTCCTCCGGTGAATTTCAGCCGGGCGTTAACGATACTATAGACGGTATTACTAGCGCATACTGGCAGCCGGACACTAACATCAACAGCATTGATCACGGATTACAACCTGTATTTGAAGTGGTTGCAATCGACAACGACAGTGCGGAATCAACTTCCAGTCATGCAATAACCGCCAATGTGCGCGATGTAAACGATGCACCCGGCGGGCAGAACAATACCATCGTCATACTGGAAGACACGCCGTATATTCTGAGCACAACTGATTTCGGTTTCGGCGATGCCAATGATTATCCGCCCGATCTGCTTCACACTGTGATAATAACCGCGCTGCCGGACAACGGCACACTATTCCTTGCAGGAACTGCGTTATCCGCGGGCGCCAGTATTAACGTCAATGATATAGAAAATGATTTACTGGTATTTGTGCCCACCGCAAACGCAACCGGAAACGACGGGGCTGCGTTGTCATTTCAAATCCGCGATAACGGTGGAACGGAGAACGGCGGGCAGGACACCAGCGTTGCCGGTTACAACTTAGCCTTTAGTATATTGGCGGAAAACGATTTACCGACCATTCAATCGAATCCAATCAACGCTAATGAAGGTGAAACAACCATAATCACCAGCCGGAACCTAAGTGCAGCAGATGTCGACAACGCACCTGAAGATCTTATTTTCACACTGCAATCTGAACCACAACACGGGCAGTTATTATTAAGTGATCAACCGGTCACTGAAGGCAGACAGTTTAACCAGTCAGATATTAACAATTTGCTTGTATCCTATGAGCACGACGGATCTGAAACCGACCACGATGCGTTCACGCTTAGTCTTCAGGACACCAGCCCCGAGAACATCGCCCCATTGGTTGAAGCAGTTAGTATTGTTGTGGAAGAGGTAATTGACCCTGCTCCGGAGCTCACCGATCAAACCATAGCACTTGAGTTTTCAGAAATACTCGACTCTTCACAAACTACTGATGTGCCATCACTGATTGACCCGCAGAGTAACTACAGGATTGAAATAGTAACCTCACCAGTCAATGGAACACTGGAACTTTCACCCGACGGAAACTTTATCTACAGTCACAACCAGTCACTCAATCTGCAGGATCAGTTTACCTATCGGGTAACCAATGAGGACGGAGTCGCAAGTGAAGCTGCAGTATTTATATCTGTCGAGCCACCACTAAGCTCTGCATATGCCGCTGAAGAACCTCGCGACAATAACACTCCTGAACCTGAAGCTACCGTAGCCCCTGCCACCGAAATATCCACTTCAGTTCAGCAGATAATAGAATCTCAGGAATTCATTAATCTGCCGGATTTTCCGGACGAAAGTCGATTTGAAAGAAACGCACCGGAATTTCCCGAACCCGTACAATTCACACTGGCTGCGCGTACGGGTATCGACAATCCGTTGTTGCAGGACAAGGTCATTCAACACCGGAAATGGGATTCCAATGGAGGGCGGGATCTCACTGCTCTGCTGACCACGCAGATTAACGTCGAAGAGTCCCGGAGCCTCAAAGAATTATTTAGCCTGGAGTTCGACATCGACGATTCACGTACATCACAGATTGCCAGAGATCTGGATGAGCAACAAAAAATACTGAAAGACTCAACCACAACCAACCTTGAATTCGGCACCAGGGCAGTCACCGTCACTTCAGGTTTCTCTATTGGATACCTGATCTGGCTACTACGTGGTGGTGTTTTGATTGGCAGTGTAATGTCATCGTTACCGGCATGGAGGACGCTCGATCCACTACCGGTACTAAACAACATGGACGATGACATAGGCGACAGTGATTCTGAAACTCTCGAATCCATGGTCGACGAACGTGACACTAAAAGCCGGAAACAAACGCCTGGCAAACCGCAACAAAAGGTCAGCAGATAACAGGCGAACGTGCAAAATGGCACAGCATCAACTGCTGCCAGGAACGTGTAAGGCATGTATAGTCCGTTTGTTCCTTCCACGTTAGAAGTGATATGGCAGGGAAGCCTATGCACAATACTACACAAGGCCCACCTGCCAATGACGCTGCCAATAGAAAACACGGTCACCATACTTGAAGCACTGGTCGGTTTCCAAAGCCTGCCGGGACGGCCGACGAATGACATTATCGGGTATATCGAGTCATATCTAAACCAGCACGGTGTGCAGTGCGAGCTCAGCTACGATCAAACTCATGAGAAGGCAAACCTGTTTGCGACCATAGGCCCTGAGTCAGACGGAGGTGTGTTACTCAATGGCCATACCGATGTTGTACCTGTTAGCGGGCAACAGTGGTCCAGCGACCCTTTCACACTGACCCGCAACGGCAACCGGCTCACCGGACGTGGTGCCGTAGATATGAAAGGGTTTCTCGCCTGTGTGCTGGCATCGGTGCCTTACTGGCAAACACTCAACTTAAGTAAACCGATCCACATTGCGTTTACCTTTGATGAAGAGATCGGTGGTTTCGGTATGCCTGTGTTACTTGATAGTTTTAGCGAAACCACCTGCAAGCCTTCTGTGGTTATCGTCGGCGAACCCACAGACATGCAAATAATTACCGGTCACAAGGGTGGCTTTGAAATGCGAACTGAAATTACCGGGCACGAAGTTCACTCCTGTGACCCAACACTGGGTGTCAGTGCCATTTCAGTTGCGGTTGCACTGATCAATAAAATTGAAAGTATTGGCGAACGCTTAAAGTCGCAACCCCGCCAGTCTTCACCATTCGTTCCGCCTTACGGCACTTTTAACATCGGCACCATTGCAGGCGGTATGGCACGCAATGCAACAGCCGGGTTTTGCACGTTTGACTGGGAGTTCAGACCAATGCCCGGTGAAAACGGCAACGCAATCATTGCAGAAATTGAAGACTATGCAATGCAACAATTGTTGCCTGATATGCGCAAGGTCAGCCCTGACACAGAGATTAAAATTATCACCGAAGCACCGGTACCACCACTTGACGACAGTAATGCCGACGAGGCGGCAGCACTGATTAGCCGGGTAACCGGGCTGAACAGCCGTGGCGTGGTGTCGTTTGGCAGCGATGCCGGCTACTTCAGCGATGCCGGCTTTTCTACCGTTCTGTTCGGGCCGGGAAGTATTAGCCGGGCACATAAACCCGACGAATACATCACTGTTGACGAACTCAAAGCCGGGCTTTCGTTTATGCGCAGGCTTGCAGAACATCTTTGCAGTTAACAGCAACCCCAATTAATTTTCATTAGCTGCGGCTGTGATCAAACCCTGAATACCTTACACCGGACAATTCAGCCATTTCACGATGCCATGTGGCAAGATCATTTTTGTTAAACTTACTTAAGTCATCGTGACCGCAGGCCCGTGCCATTACCTGCATCAGCTCAACTGATGCCTGAAAGAAGTTCTTCAGCTGCAGCGCAGATTTATCAACATTCAAACGCTGTCGCAAATCCGCCTTTTGAGTTGCAATACCCGCAGGGCAGTTGTTGGTGTTACACATGCGTGCCGCAATACACCCGATTGACTGCATTGCGCTGTTAGACAGTGCGATACCATCCGCACCAAGCGCCATTGCTTTAACAAAGTCAATTGGCACTCTAAGGCCGCCTGTAATGATTAGCGTCACCCGGCCGCTGGCACCGGCCTTGTCGAGGTAATGCCGCGCACGCGCCAGTGCCGGTATGGTTGGCACACTGATATGGTCGCGAAAAATTTCCGGTGCAGCACCAGTGCCACCGCCGCGCCCGTCAAGGATAATGTAATCAGCACCTGCATCGAGTGCGAACTGTATGTCTTTTTCAATGTGATTTGCGCTGAGCTTAAAACCAATGGGTATACCACCACTGACTTCACGTACACGGTCTGCAAACTGCTTAAAGTCACTGACAGTCGTCAGGTCTTTAAAAGTCGGTGGCGAAATGGCAGAGGTACCTTCCGGTATGCCTCTGACTTCAGATATCTTGCCACGATTCTTTGCCCCCGGCAGATGACCGCCAGTGCCGGTTTTAGCCCCCTGCCCGCCTTTGAAGTGAAAGCTCTGCACCCGTGACAGCAGCTCTTCTTTGTAACCAAACTGCGCACTGGCAAGTTCATAAAAGTATCGGGAGTTTGCTGCCTGCTCTTCCGGCAGCATACCGCCTTCACCCGAACAGATGCCGGTACCGGCAAGCTCTGCCCCTTTGGATAAAGCAAGTTTGGCTTCTTCCGACAACGCACCGAAACTCATGTCGGACACAAACAGCGGTATATCAAGTTCCAGCGGTTTCTTTGCTTCGGGGCCGATCACAAGTCTGGTCGACACAGCCATGTCTTCCAACAGCGGTTTGGTGGCCATTTGCGCCACCATTAACTGAATATCGTCCCAGTGTGGCAGCTGATGTCTTGGCACCCCCATGGAAGTCATCGGCCCGTGATGTCCAAGCTTGCTTAAACCCTCGCGTGCCAGTTGATGTATAAATGCAACTGTCGGCTCTTCGGTGGTTGGGGTTGCCACCGGTGCTGCAGCGCTCTCGTCCTTCACAACACCCGGCCCTTCGTGTCCAACCTGATTGGCACTGAACTGCTTATGCGTACCATCGCAGAACGGCAGATTGTTACTGTGCTTACACTGACACAGGTAGGCATCGCCGGTTTCATCTGCGGTAAACGCTTTGGGCCTGAATTCTGTACCTGCATGCGAGCCATCACAAAACGGCTGGCTACCTGATCGGCCACAGACGCAAAAATAGTATTCCTCACCTTTTGTCAGTGATACAGCAGCTGGTTTGTTGTCTGCGATAACAGGTTTCATTGTATTACTTGCCATTATTTTTCTCCCCACCATATACAAAATAGCCGGCCGAAAATAGACACCCGAAACAAAACAGTGAATTCTGTATTTTGGAATAATCCACGTCTAAGGAATTTTTAATAATGCTCACACCGTGCGGCCGGTAATCCGTTTAATTACTCGTCCGTCGATAAACAATAAGCCTGCAGCAATGATCAACGCACCAGCCACTTCACGAAGCCTGATGACTTCGTCCAGAAACAGACTGCCCAGCAACATGGCAGTGACCGGAATCAATAGCGTCACAAGCATCACATTACTCGGACCGGCGCGCACCAGTATTTTAAAAAATACAATGTACGCCAGCGCTGTACCAAAAACCGCAAGCACTACCACTGACCACGTTGTACGCACGCCGGGCAATGGCAGCTGCCACGGTTGATCGATTATTGAAACCACCACAATCATAATTAAGGTAGAACACATTAACTGACAGGTAGCCGACTTAACCGGTGCGGTACCGGCCAGAAACCTGCGGCCCCACAACGCTGCAAAACCGTAGCTGAGAGCCGCACCAAGACACAGCACAATACCGAGCGTCTGACTGGCATCGACCGGGCCGTCAATGCCACGCAGCACTGCCACGCCCGTCACCCCCAACAGCACACCAACAACACGGTTGCGCGTCAGCCGCTCTTCGCCAAAACCCGCCATCAAAACAACGGTAAATAGCGGCGTCATTGCATTAATGATGGAAGACAACCCGACAGTGATTTGCGTCTGCCCCATAAAGATAAGTCCAAACGGGACAACGTTATTTAACAACCCCATACCAAGAAACGGCAGCCACTGTGACAACGACTTTGGCATGGAATGGCCGGCATACCAGAACAACGGCAACAGTGCCAGGGCTGCAAGTGCTACCCGCGCCAGCACAACGGTTAACGGTGGCAGCTCTCTTACCGCAACGCCTGCCAAAAAGTAGGCACCGCCCCACAGGACAGACAGCAGGAGCAACAGACTCCAGTCGTGTCCATCCATTGTTTTAGCTGTTTCCAACGGAACCCTCTGCCGTTACGCGAACAAGCGCGTAGCTTAACGAAAACAGCGTTCAATGCACTAACGGTTTCTTGTGGAGATTTCCTTGTGATTGTTTCTTGTGAAAAAGAGCGACCCGGCGTGCTACATCCGGCAGGAAGCGACGCCGTTCCAGCCCCATCCATCACCAGCCACACCTGACTCAACACAGGCGCCTGGTGAGGCGGTAATTTCCAAACGGCATGAAGCAGTGCCATCCCAGCCCCAGCCGTCTCCGACTACACCGGTATCGATGCATTTACTGAGACGACATGATGCCTGACCGTTCCAGCCCCATCCATCACCGAGCGGGTAGGAATCAACACACACGGGTTCAGGGACCTGTACCGGGTCGCCCGCACATCTGCCGGACAGGGGCGCGGTATCGAAACAGGCGCTGCCAACGGTGGCCAGCTCGTACCAGTGCGTGTTGGAACCGGTGTTGCCGGACCATCCCCACTTTGAATCTCGCTCGCCACCGTCCTGATCGTTGTTCACCTGCAGATCCAGACCAAACTCATGCCCGAGAATTTGCAGTGAACGTTTACTGATTTGTATTTCATAAACATACTGTTTTGCGGCGGCGTCGTAGCGTCGCACGTGCGCTGCTCTGGCACCGGGAATAAAGGTACCGGTCACTTCACCCGTGCGGCGAAAAATGAAGTGTGAGTCGTCGGAATCGTAAAGTCTTGATCGCTGATTTCCACCATCGAAAAAGAGCTCAATACTGTCGTCGTGCTGGTAAAACGCTGAATCGCGAAACGGCGTGTTATCGGGAACAAACACAGCCAGATACACAAAGCTTCGATCATGCATCACCATCCAGCTGTCATTATCACGGCTGCTTCTTAGACCGGCTATCGCCACCGGTAGCGACAGCGGTGAGCTTTGTACATCCTGTGTGCTTGCAGTACGCCATTCATCGGCATCGATGTTACCGTCCAGCGTAATCATTCCGGCCGCAGAGCCGATCACCACCGCAGGACTGACGATAGCAGGCAGGCTGCTGTCGATACTGAGCCGACACGGATTGATACCGTTCCACCCCCAGCCGTCATTGAGCGGTACGGTATCGATACAAGCCAGGTAGTCATCGACTGATCCGGTTGGACGAAAGCTCTGTGAAACATCCGGATAAGCGGTACAAAGGTCAAACGACAAATCACTGCTGTAACTTCTGACAGCGTTATTGCTGCCGCCACCGGCACTGACAATCTGTAAAAAAGAAGAACGACTGAACGCTGCCGGCCCGCTGTAGTAACCCTGTTGCAGGTTCCACGAGCGGTATTCAATACTCGATGCCGACCCACCCGACTCACTGCCACTAACAAAATGCGCTACCTCTACTGCTCCGCCCGCAGCATTGCCGGCATCGAGTGTGTGTCGATACCTGGTGTATGAAGAGTCATCCGGCGTGTATTGATTTTGCACACTGTCGTAGAAGTATGCATGGCACTCGATAACCCTGTCGGCTATATCAGAGACGGCCCAGCGCTCGTCAGTCAGATGGATGGTTTCACCGGTTGTTCTGTTCACATACTCGGGTACTGTTTCGGGTGGCAGATCAGCAGGCACAGGAACACACGAATCAGTTCCGTCCCAACCGTAGCCGTCTCCGTCAACATCAACACACAGCTTCACCGGCGCCAACCAGCCGTTTTCGTAGAGCGTTACTTCACCGATATTATTCGACATATCCTGATCATGTGCATCGGCCTCCAGGTACTCGGCGAATACTGTCATGGTACTACCCGGCTGAAACTCAAGCGCAAACTGATAATCTTCATTGGGCACAATCGCCGGCAGTGTGCAGTTGACGGTATCAGACCCCAGGGTGTGGCAGTAAGCCGGCATCGACTTGATACGACCGGCAAAAGTAAACTGCACCTCCGGTGATATAACTGTGTCGAATACAGATGCACTGCTAACGTGGACGATAACAGAGCGTGCACCGGATTGCTCGAGCCAGACAGACCCATCATGCACCTCTGAGTAACAGCTTCTTTGCTGTAAAGTCGCCTCGATCTGATCAAGACTGCATGCCGAAAGCTGCGTGGCGCCACCAACCACAGAATACATCAGATGCGATGTATCATCGCTGCAGGCATCAGTATCTTCGTCGTGAAATGCTCCCAGGTTATGAGCCATTTCGTGCGCAGTTAACTCAGTACCCAGGTAGTACGGGGAAGAAACACTGATGTCGAAACCGGTGTTTTCGCAGGCCGTACCAATATACGCATAACCAACACCGGCATAGCTAAATGGCGGTAAATCACTGCCGGAAAACAAATGCACCAGCGCCACATTGCCCTGCAACTCAGGCTGACTCTGACGAAACTGCCGAAAGCTGTATAACTGCGATGGCGAAGCACCCGGCAGACTGGAGAATGATTCGGACTCCACCGAGATAGCCACTTCAAGTTTAACCGCCATGCCCAGTTCCTGACGGAAAATACCATCCACACCGTTGACAATGCTAATGGCATGCGGCAAACCGTTACCGGCATATTTTTCGTCGTACAGGTGATCTATTACAATCGCAACTGGCAGCACCCTTGAAAAAGGCTTACCCGAAGACAACGCATTCACCACCCCGTGACGATCCGTTTTGGCGCGCCTGCTGCCAGGCAAGTTTAGCGCTGTGGGTAAAACATTTTTTTCAGTTGATATTTCATAGCGCGTGTTGCCGGTGTCGATCAGCCCGAACAACACCTGACCGGCAATAGTAATTCGAGCCCAGCTATTGTCATAGCCCACCAGTCGGCCGGAGTAAACGTCAATTGCCGGAACCACATCTTTGCCGTGCACCTGGTAGTCAGTAAACATCTCCGACTTCTCAAGCTGCACCGTAAAGCGCTCAACACCTGCGCCGGACTCAACTTCAAGTAACAACTCAAACTTGTTGGCAACCGCTGCCGGCTGCAGGGTAAATCGATCTACCGATCTGATCTCATACGCATACAGCGGATTGGTCCAAAACAGTAATAAAAATAGCGACGGGAGAAAAGCAAATGCAGCCTTTGTTATTAACCCGGGTTTTATTTTCATGGTTGGCGGGCTCGGGGTATTTTTTTGTGGACAGAACTCAGGACAATTCCCGAGGTTCAATATTACTTAATATACCGGCAACGTAAACTTGATTTATGTCATTAACGTTATGGGCCGGAAAGTGTCTCCTGCGAGATGTAGTTTCACTACCGGTGGCCGCTGCATAAACCCCTGATTCAACGTGCTTTCAGCCACCGGTCATAACCAAAACACAAGCGGCAAGCCTGTGGATTGGTTGTTGCATAAGTGTGAACAAATCGCGAATTTCAGGATTATCCAGTACTAGCGCGAGGTGGCTTCCATACCCTGACAAAGCCGCCCGGTGCATAGC
>CAYZVB010000002.1:35696-55346 GCA_964481315.1 uncultured Granulosicoccaceae bacterium | reverse complement strand
GTGTATAGACATTTTCTAAAATTTACCTGGTCGCCTTGTGAATAATGCAGGCTAGGCTGTGGATGAATATTGAGCGTGAACTGTGTTGACGGTACTTAACGTTGTTTGTCGTTGTGGTGTTGTTTCAGCCTGCCGATTGCTTGCGCCAATAATGTCCGACGCACCCTGCGCCAGTAGTGATTTGCCAACGGCAGCGCCGAGTTCCGTCGCATCCTCCTGACGGGCAGTACCTTCTGCACGCAATATACGACTGCCATCCGGCAGTGCCACCAGCGCTTGTAGCTTGATCGTATTACCCTGCAGCGTTGAATAAGCTCCGATAGGAGTTTGACAGCTACCGCCAAGCATCGCGTTCAGACTTCGCTCACAGCTGACACGCGTTGCAGTGTCGGTGTGGTGAAGCGGTTTAAGTGCTGCATTGATGCGTGTGTCATGTTTCGGACATTCAACACCAATAGCACCCTGTGCACATGCCGGTAGTACGACTTCCGTTGATAGCTTTTGGCGAATGCGGTCGTGCATGTTGAGTCGTTCGAGACCGCTGGTAGCCAGGATGATTGCCTCGAAGTCACCACGGTCCAGTTTGCCCAGTCGCGTATTAACATTGCCACGCAGGTCGATCATTTTCAGATGCGGGAATTGCTCTAGAATCTGACTCTGGCGACGTAAACTGCAGGTACCAACTCGCGCTCCGTGCGGCAACTCTGCAAGTGACCCGTAGTGGTTGGAGACAAACGCATCTGTTGGATCATCACGGTTCAATATCACAGACAGGTGCAGCCCCATGGGGAATTCAGCCGGTACGTCTTTCATTGAATGCACCGCTAAATCAGCTTCACCAGCCATCATGGCCCGTTGCAGTTCTTTGATGAACAATCCCTTACCACCGATTTTAGCTAGTGGTTTATCGAGAATCTCATCGCCGCGTGTACTCATGGGTACAAGACAAGATGTAACGCCGTTTGCAGCTAGTCGACGCTGAACTTCTTCGGCCTGCCACATGGCCAGTGGACTTTTTCTGGTAGCAATACGCAGTGGTGCTGTTGTCATGGCGATAACCTTTATTCCTGTTTACGCGTCACGTCGGCTGCACCTGAAAATTGATCAGGGCTTTCACAGTACGCTCGATGATCTGTCGCTGCTGCTGTGATTCATCGGCTTTACCATTGGCACAAAGCAATTGGCACAGTCGGCTGGTGGGGGATTCAAAAGCGCAATGACTTGCACGATGAAATTGTTCAACAACAGTATTGTTACGTTGTCTTAGTACATGCATAGCACGCGCATTGGCATTACATGCTGATGGTCCGCCAAACAATGCGACAACCGGTATGCTGGTATTTTTAAGTGCATCTGTACCGCGTGGCGACGGATTAACATAATCCAGCAGTAACAGACCCACTGTGTGTGAATACCTGTCCGCGGCCAGCACCGCAGCGAATGCACCGGCTGAGTGACCGGCAAAAATCACAGGCTGTGCATTATAGTGACTTGCCACCGCGCGCATATCGGCTGCGTTAAACTGATGATTGCCATTCCACGGCCGCATGGCACAGAACTCAAGCGTGATGACAGGTATGCCGGCGTTGGCAATTGCAACAGATAAGTTGCGAAAATTTCGTTGCGATCGCATAAAACCATGGCCGAGCACCACAGTAAAAGGTACTTGTGCGTCACCAGGCTTTTTGTAGGTCGTCTTATAATCACAGCCAAATGCCGATGCCAGTGTGGCGCTTTGCTGTTGGTAGTTAACGCGCTCAACGGGTTGATCCGGAGCAACTGCACGCAGGTTTGCACAGGCCGGGAGTGTGACCACCAAAAACGACAGCAGCAGTAGCCTGGCCCACGACAGACGTTGCGCGATCATTTTCCGCGCTCCAGCCCGAGCTGCCCCCAGTACTCATCATCTTTCAGGGGATCGTTAATATCGGCTAATAACGTATCCGGGTCTGGTACGACTTCATCGAGCACTCTTGCCGATGACACTACACCAGGTATCCCCGCCCCCGGATGCGTACCTGCGCCTACCAGATATAAGTGTTCAATATCTTCGGCACGGTTGTGCGGCCGGAACCAGCCGGTTTGCAACAGCGTAGGCTGCAGACTGAAAGCCGCACCGTGGATACTATTGAGGCGGTGTTTGAAATCGGGCGGGGTGAGCATTCGTGAGGTCACAACATGATCAGCAAGCCCGGGAAGCACAGTACCGGAGAGAAACTGCTCAATAGACAGTCGGTATTTTTCTGCCTCGGTGTTCCAGTCAGTACCGGATTGCAGATGCGGTACCGGAGCAAGCACGTAAAATGTATCGCAACCACTCGGTGCCAGCGACGGGTCTGTCATGGTTGGTCGGTGCAGGTACAAACTGAAATCGTCCGACAACACCTTCGCGTCAAAGATATTGCTTAATAATCCTTTGTAGCGTTCGCCTAACATGATCATGTGGTGAGGCACATCGGGGTATTGTTTGCTGGTGCCGAAGTACCAGACAAATAAACTCATCGAATACTTAGCGCGCTTCAATTTCGCGTCGGACCAGCGCCTGCGGTAAGGTGCCGGTACCAGATGTTGATAGGTAAAGGCGGAGTCGGCATTGGACACCACAATGTTGGCCGCCAGCTGCTCGCCATTTTCAAGCTCTACACCAATAGCACGTTTGTTGTTGACCAGTATCTGCGACACGGGTGCCTGGTAGCGAATGGTGTTGCCCTGCCCTTTAATAAGCGAGACTATTCCATCGATTACCCGACCGGTTCCACCCATTGCAAAGTGCACCCCGTGACGACGCTCAAGATGGGCAATTAGTGTATAGACACCGGTGGTAGTTAAAGGGTTTCCACCAATCAGCAGCGGATGAAAGCTGAAAACCTGCCGCAATTTCGGGTGTTTAATACAACGCGACACCAATCCGTAGACAGAACGGTAAAACTGGACAAACGCAAGGCTTGGCAGTACCCGGATCATTTTCCACAGCGTATCAAATGATGTGGCAAGCAACTGGTCAAATCCTACTGCGTAAACGCGCTGACTGATTCGCAGAAACTTTTCATAGCCTTTTACGTCTTGGGGATTAAACTTCGCGATCTCCCGATGCATGTGCGCGGTATCGCCGCTGTAGTCAAATGTAGTGCCATCGTGAAAGCGAATTCGATAGTACGGATCAATGGCGCGCAAATCGATATCGTCGGCAAAGCTTTTACCGCACAATGTCCAGAGTTCTTCGAGTAAGAACGGTGCTGTGATAATGGTTGGGCCGGCATCGAAGGTGAATCCATCCTGCCGGTAAACATAGCCGCGCCCACCGGGTGCATCGAGCTTTTCCAGCACGGTAACCCGATAGCCACGAGCCCCCAGTCGCACAGCGGCAGCAAGCCCGCCAAAACCACTACCGATCACAATGGCATGAGGACGCTTCGCATATGCGCCTGAGCCGGTTGCATCAGTGGTCATGCGCTGCCCCCCCCATTCCCCATTGACTTTCCCCATTGACTAATGATCAGACGTTCCAGCGCGTCGTTTGATCAATAGCGTGGCACAAAAAAGCGCCGCTTACAGCGAGACAAAGAAACACTGGTGAAGCCTGCATTGTCGCCAGCCAGGCCGCAAACAACAAACAGCCACCGGCACCGGCATTGGCAATTAGCGATACACTATCGATGCCGCGTTTTTTATAAAAACGATACGCCAGTAGCAACACAACTTCAGCGAGCAGAAAAACACCTGCCGCAACGAAAATTATTGGATAGATATTTAGTTCAGTCATTGTAAGCTTCCACCGTGATCGAGTGACATGACTGACTGACTGAACGCCGTAGAAACGCGTTGTCGATCAGATCGCGATAGTTTGACAGGTAAATCTTGAACCACTCGGTGAAGCGTTGCGGGTGGTTCTGTATCAGTCGGTGCAACTCGGGCAGCGTTAACAAAGCAACCTCACACACTTCAGTACGGTTAAACGAATCCAGTAACGGTGCATGCGGAAGGCGCGTGTCAAGGTGACCGATTAAGCAGTGTACGTGTTCGTTTTCGTACAGCTTACCCACTTTGGCTTCGTAGGATATCTCACCAAATTTTTGTACTTCGCAGCTAACACCAAGTTCTTCGTGCAGGCGCCGTTGCGCACAGGTTTCGATCGATTCATTCCAGCGCGGATGAGTACACACTGTGTTAGCCCACAACCCCCCGGAGTGATACTTTGACAGGGCCCGGCGCTGTATGAGCAGGCGCTGACCGTAAAACAGAAATATCGAAATTGCTACGTGCGGTATGTTTTGCACATGAGCGTCGAGTTTGTCGATCGGATAGTGGCCGTCTGCGTTGTCGATCGCGATGATCGTGTCGTGCAGGTTGCTGTCGATGACTTCGACGCTTTCTGCGGTGGCAGTGGCGGTAATGACTGCCTGCGACTCCATACCGTACATATTACTGGTCAGCCGAGTTGCTTTTTATGACGGCACTGGCATCGTTGCCTGCAGACATTAATGACTGATGAAAGGCAATAAGCTCCCTGCTTTGCTCCTCGTGATCGTATAGCTGTGCTGTCAGTGCAGGGTAGTCTTTGGCCATCGCAGCGCCATACAGCGGTTTTGCCACCCCCTGATGACAGGTAGAGCAATTCGCTTTCGGCGCATCACCGAGTTTACCGAGGCGATTCTCCGGATAGGTGGATTGCAGCGGAATGAGGTATTCGTTATTTAAATCACGTGCCATACGGATACCGTGCCACGCCGTCTGGCGCGCTGGTGTACTTTGATCCCAGACACTGAATGCCCGACTATTGTGACAATAGGTGCAATTAACACCGAGTGAACCGGAAAAATGCATCATCAGTGCATAGGTGACTTCAGTGGCCGCCATATCTGCGGTTTCACCGGCTGGCAGTGCCACAGAAGATGCCACGTTCACTTCACCATCTGGCGACTGTATCAACTGACTGAATGGTTCGTACGGTAAAGAAGACGAACCCACCGAGGGCGACGCCAGATTTTGCCCGTGGCGACTGGCAGCAAGACCACGTGTGTCTGGTATATCGTTACCCTGAAACCAGATGTATTCAGGCACATGTTTACCGCGGTGACAGGTATAGCAGGTAACACCCACATTACCAACATGATCACTCCAACTGGCATTGATATGACGGGTCATTTCCAACATACGACGTGACACCACCTTGGTGTATTTATCATCGTCGGCGAAATTTGCTCCATGACAATAGGTGCAGCCTTCCTCTGGTGCCACCCACTGCGTCATTGCAGTCATTAGCCCGACAAACTCACCCACGGAAACATCACCCAGCACCTGTACGTTCTCATAAACATCACCTGCTTTAGGCCCTGGAGCCGGAGGTGTCACAGGCAGTGCTTCGGGTAACTGATTTACCGCAGCAACACGGGCAATTTCTTCCGGATTATCGATTTCGGCCATCGCCGTACCACGATAACCCTGCTGGGCAGATTCCATTGGTGGCATTTCACAACCCGTCAGCAACAACATCCAGCCAATCATAATCGCGACGGCAACAGGTGAGTGGATTAGAATGATATTGTCACCTTTTTCTCGCATAATGCTGTCCTCGATAGTGTTCGGTTAGTTACCCGGTGCCACGACACCGGTCGAGGGATACGCTGGGGCAACACCATGCTTTACCGCCCACAGATACCAGTTGTCTACGACCGTTCCGGTCAGCAATATGCCAATGCCTCCGGTGAGCGGACACAGCACCGCAAACCACCATGCCCAACGATGAATCGATTCCATGGTGGCGTTGAACCCCATGGTCCAGCGCCAGAACAGCGCAGCACGTTCCGAGGCAGTACCACGATCGACAATCTGTTCGATTTCGCGTTCACCACCGTAGCGGCTGACAGCAAGTATGGTCGCGCCGTGCATACCAAACAGCAGTACAGAGCCATATAAAAAGACAATAGACAACATATGAAACGGGTTATAAAAGAGGTTGCCGTATCGAATGGAAAACGCCGCTGTCCAGTCGAGATGCGGGAAGATTCCAAACGGCACCGCTTCACTCCAGCTACCCATTAACAGCGGGCGGATAAAGCCAAGCACCAGATACAACCAGATTGCCGCAGCAAACGCCCAGGCCACATGCGTACCCATGTGCAGTGCGCGCGCCCGACGATAAATTCTGACCCACCACAGCAACACCGAAGCGGTTAAAAAGAAGCCTGCCATTAACCACCATCCTCCTTCGTGCAATGGCGGCATACTCAAGCCGTGTTTGGCCAGTGGTGGATCGAGCCCCAGCCAGAATAACTGTCGCACAAACTCAATCGGGTTCCAGTTGACCGACGCGAGCATATTAAGGCCTATAATTTCAAAGGCGATAACACCGCAGGCTATTGACCAGAAGCCAATGGTGCCCAAATAAAACGGACCAATCTGACCGTTGCCAAACTTGCCGATCCAGTAACTGAAAGTCGGGTTGCGTAACTTGCGAGTGGAGTCACCGGGTGGAAGCGCGACACCGGCTTCGCCCGGCCCTTCTACCTGTACCTGAGTGAATAGATTTTGATATTCAGCCACTGCTCTCTCCGATTTGCTCTAGTTCCATACCGGAAGCTCTAGCCACCAGTTCCACCACTCGGGCCAGCCCCTGGTCCAGAAAGGTCCGCTAATGACAATACAGACCGCACTCCAGAATACCGCTGATATCGCCAGAAATACCCCGAGACGATGAATGCCAAGTGTGCCAATCGAATACCCAATCGCATCGCGAAAGAATGTATCTTCGTATTCGGGTGTTTTAACGACCTCGCCTTTCGGCGGATTGGTGGCGGATAAAATCAATGCACCATGCATGGATAACGCAAGCGTGGTGGTAAAGAAGAAGGTTATGGCCAGCATATGCGCCGGGTTATAATGGAAGTGCAGATGCTGGTACCCCACGTTGGATACCCAATCGAGGTGTGAAAGAATGCCATAGGGAAACCCGTGTCCCCAGGCACCAAGCAACACGGGGCGAATAACCACCAGCGTAAAGTAGGCAAAGATGGCCGCGCTAAACGTTATGGGTACGTGGTAACCCATACCAGATAAATGCCCCGAGCGCACAGACAGTTATAATTTGCCACAGCCCGCCCTCTGCCAGTGGTGCCATACCCAACCCGTAACTGAGATCCGGCGGTGCAATGTTGATCTGCCAGATATTCCAGGTCGGTCCAATGGCAGCGCCGTATAAAATAAGCGCAGTGCCGATAAATGAAAAGAAGATCGTTGTCACCCCGAAAAAGCCCACATAAAAGGGCCCTACCCAGAAGTCGAACAAGTCACCGCCTACCAGCGTGCCACCACGAACGCGGTACTTCTTTTCAAAATTAAGCATCGTCATAACGAGTTCTCACTAGTCAGTGACCGTGCTGCGGTCACCGTTGGCGTGTTCTCTTTGCGGGCGCAGCAATTACGACTGCGGGCTACGATGGTCGCGTGTCATTAGTGCTATCAATGACGATCATCGCTGTCGGTGTCGGTGTCGTAGTACGTGCACCGTCCAGCCAGTTAAACCGATTGGTACTCAGCAAAATAAAATGAATCACAATGGCCAGCGCAAATAAAAACGTGGCTAATGCAATGAGTGAACGACGGGGATCAAAGATCTGCCAGATTCTCCACATGCCCCTACCCTCCTATAAACGTAAGCGTTGAAGTTGCCTGTGCGACAAGCACTGCCTGTGTGCCAAGTTGATCGAGTAACGTATACCCATCCGGCCCTGGCAACCACGGACGCCACGCCCACACCAGGATGTGCGCTACGATCGCAATCATCGTGAAAATAAAGAAGCCTTTCATAAACAGCGCATGAAACTCCTGGGCTTCCTGATCCGTCAGGCCGGTCAATGAACCGCTTTCCCGAGAATATTCAGTCATAACAAGATGACCTCCTGTGGTTGGCCCCTATGCCGGGCCGTGAATGTGTGCGGCAAGCCCGCACAACGAACGACTGCTGCCGTGTGGCACCAGAGCTATGCGTTAATATGCCTTAAATGCCATCGGTGCAATGGTGCCCGCAAGTTCGCGCGCTTCACTGACCACCGTGAATATATTTTTATCCCGCCGCCAATAACGCCACTGGGTAGGCAGCAATCGTTTGATGGTGATGGTTGGCAGCACCAGTATGAAGCTCGACAACCAAAGCACCCGGTATTCAAAGCGGGTAGGCTTGTGATAATTTTTTGTTTTATTCATGGTTTGCATGTTGATCCTCCTGCACGCAAATATAAGTGCGTTGCAATGATTCCGACCGGGCAGACCGATTGCCGCCGGCTGGCATAATGAAACGCTCGTCGATCATGCGAGCGCACCTTCACGTTCACGGGCAACATGCACATCATCGACCGAAACGCTTGTTTTACCGGACGCTCTGGCAACGGTTTCTGCCGCATCCCGAAGGCGCTTGGCAGCAGAGATTCGCACCAGCACCGGTTGTTGTTCTACGATTTCATCAAACTCGTCACGTGCAATCTGCTCCCAGATCAAATCTGCAACCGCTTTGGCAGGCGTGGCACTGACCGCATCGAGTTGAGAGGTTTTAGGCAACATATCGAACAGTGCATCAAACAACGCATTGCAGATTTCCTGCACCAGATACGTAGCACCGGCATAACCCATGAACGGTGTACCGGTATGGCGTCTGATAATTGCACCAGGAAAAGATGCCGGTATATATACCGAAGGTGCATTTACCTCACCTAAATAAATCCGTTCATTCACGCTGCCGAAAACGATCAGTGGCGGGTTGGCCTTAATGTCTTTTTGCACCTGTTCATTGTCCGGCTTTACACCGGCGCAACGCGAATGTGCAAAGTGACACGGCATACCCAGTTCGGTTTCAAGAAAATTCCGTACACCGCGCGAATAGGTTTCAGTGCCAACAATGCCAAAACTTGCAGTACCGAAAAAATCCTGTGTGACCGAACGCCACAAATCCCAGATTGGCTTAACCGTGCTGTGTTTTTCGCGTTCGATAAACGGCTCCGGGTCGAGCTCAAGCAACTCGCCCAGTGACTGTAGAAATTTGGTGGTGCTTTGCAGACCAATAGGAGCCTGCAGGTAAGGCCGGTCGAGGCTTTCGCACAGGCCCCGTCCGTATTCGCGATACAAACAGATGTTGGCATCGGCGTTAACCAGTTTCGGTACATCAGCGAGGTGGCTGCCCAGTGGAAAGACCATATTGATCTCTGCACCCATGCCTTCGACAAGGCGTCTTATTTCAGCCAGATCAGAGGCGGTATTAAAGTAGCCATAGCCCGGACCAATGATATTGACGCGCGGCTTTTCATTGGTTTTGCGCTTTCGCGGGCGTATTTTTTTACTACCGAATTCCCCCCACAGCCAGGTCAGTGCACGGTCAGCACTTTGCCACTGATCTTCATCGATAGTGCGTGGCAAAAAGCGTTGTATGGAAGTACCTTCCGGAGTCACACCACCACCTATCATCTCGGCTATTGATCCGGTTACCACCACGCTCGGCAGATCGGGGTCAAGCGTTTTATGAGCACGACTCATGGCAGCTTCAGTGCCGTCCTGACCAAGTTCCTCTTCGGCCAGACCAGTCACAACAATAGGCAATTCGTGCGGTGGCAGTGCATCGGTGTAGTGCAACACCGAGGTGACCGGCAGATTTTCACAACCGACCGGGCCATCGATAATGACCTGCAGTCCCTTGACCGCGGTAAACATATACACCGCGCCCCAGTAACCGCCTGCTCTGTCGTGATCAGTAATTAGCATCAGATCGCTTCTTCCACATTGCGGGTGCGCTGCTGCTTCTCACGTTTACGCCGCATGGTCTCGCGAAACTTCGGCCGATCCACCGGCGTTTGCTCCCACACACCGGCATTCTCTGCCTTGCCGACTCCTGCAAAAAACTGATTCATTGCCTCTGAACGGACACGACCGGAGACCGCCGTGTTGATCACCTGTGCCAGTGAACCTGCACCGGCTACACCCATTAACGGTCTCGCAGAGATCAGGTTGGTGAAATACAGCGCCGGCATCGCCTGCTCTTTGGCTTTTTGCACCACTGGTGTTGTGCCAATGGCAAGTGCTGGCTTAAACGTTTGCATAGCGTAGATATCGTCTTCGAGCGATGCTCTGAAATTTACGGTGGTGCCCTGCTGCTCCAGCCATTCAAGATCGGTTTTCGAACAGCGTGTTTTTGCACAGGCAGTACCGACGTAAGGGACATCTGCACCGCTTTCTATCAGTAGTCTTGCAACGATAAGTTCGGAGCCCTCGTAGCCCGACAACGTAATGCGATGTTTAATTGGTTTGGCAGCCAAGGCAGCGCGGATAGGATTAAGCGTCGCATCTTTAACTTTTCCAAGGGTAGCGTCGGAAACGCCGCAAATACCGGCCAGTTGTGATAACCAGGCCTCTGTGCCTTCCACGCCAACAGGTGCAGAACCAAACACCGGCCTGCCGGCAAGTTCGAATTCACGCAGACACGCCGCATAGTGCGGATGAATGGCAGCAACCGCCTGACAATCGAGCGCGGTGTATAGTTCGCGCCATTCCCGTGTTGGTACTGTGCTGCCTACTCTTAAACCCATTGGCGCGATCATCTGGTTGATGATCATTGGATCGGCAGGAAACATTTCACCCAGCAAAGTGATGGCTGGCAAGTCGGTGTTTGTTGGCGGACCTGCCATCTGGCTGGCCGCATTGTTTGTCGCCCGAGCATTGTTCGCCAGGTGATCCGGTGCCGCCACAGGCCCCGCTTTCACTTCATTTCGAGCGTAAGCAACCATGGCACCGGCCAGAACATCTTTTGCCTCTGCGTGGGTTGGCACACCAAAGCCCGGCACATCTATGCCAATAATACGAACACCGTTAATCTGATCCGGCAGCAGTCGCAAAGGTACACCTGAGGCAGTGGGTACACAAAGGTTGGTAACAACGATAGTGTCGAAGCGTTCAGGGTCGGCCAGTTCATGGACTGCGTCGCGAATATCTTCAAACAACTTACCGGTGACCAGTGTTTCGGAATTAAAGGGCACATAACCGACACTTCGCCTGGCACCGTAAAAGTGCGAGGTAAATGTAAGCCCGTAAACACAACACGCAGAGCCCGAAAGCACCGTTGCAGTCCGCTTCATACGCAAACCAACGCGAAGTGAACCGAACGCCGGACACATACTTTGCGGCTGATCATGCGGGCCGAGCGGATAGTCTTTAGCGTAGCGGTCGAGTACCGATGGTTTGCCGGCTTTTACAGCGGCATGCATGGTTTGCTGAGAGTGACAGCCACCGGTTTGTGCATGCGACGATTCTATGGGACCCGCTGTTTCATGATTCAATTCGTCATGATTACTATCGTCGGGCGTAGCATCGGGATCTGCAAAATCCATCATCTCAGATTGCCTCGTAGACCACTTCGAGTGATGGCTTGGTAAATTTACTGGCGGCGCAAAGATCATCGATGGTGGCGGGTTCTAACACCACATCACGTCCCACTTCATCCGCCGAAAACAATCCGAGTAATTCGTCCTGGCTAAGGGTATTCGGCTGTAACGGAGGGGCGTCTGCCACTTGTGATGCCAGCGTTTCAAACATTGGCCCCCACTGACTCTCCGGATGACCGACAATCTGGTAGTTGGCGCTCTTGCGACGGATATCTTCATCGGCCGGTATAGCAGATAACACTGGTATACCCGCCGCTTTGGCAAATGCAGCGGCTTCACCGGTGCCATCGTCTTTATTGACCACCATGCCGGCGACGCCAACATTACCACCGAGTTTTCTGAAGTACTCCACTGCAGAACACACGTTGTTGGCGACATAGAGTGACTGCAAATCGTTGGAACCAACGACAATCACCTTCTGACACATGTCTCTTGCGATCGGCAAACCAAAACCGCCACATACAACATCGCCGAGGAAGTCGAGCAAGACGTAGTCGAAGTCCCACTCGTGAAAGCCGAGTTTTTCCAGTAGTTCAAAGCCGTGAATAATGCCGCGCCCGCCACAACCGCGTCCGACCTCGGGGCCGCCGAGTTCCATCGCATAGACACCGTCACGTTTAAAACAGACATCACCAATCTCTACTGCATCGCCTGCGAGTTTTTTGGCCGATGATGTTTGAATGATCGTGGGACAGGCACGACCACCAAACAGCAGTGACGTGGTGTCACTTTTAGGATCACAGCCGATCAACAGTACTTTTTTACCGAGCTGTGCCATCATGTAAGACAGATTGGCAAGCGTAAAACTCTTACCGATACCACCTTTTCCGTAAATAGCGATAACCTGGGTTTCCTTGGTTACCGGTGCGGTGGAAACCGGATCGGGTTCAGTCGCTGCTTCATTGCGCAGAATACTGGACTGGGTCGGCAAATCGATACGCACTACCGGTTGCTCATGACCTTGTTTTTCAAGCATTGGTATTTCCCCAGTCGAGTACCATTTTTAAGCACTTCTCATCACGAAAAGCGATTTCGTAGGCCTGTGCAGCCTGTGCCACTGGCATGGTGTGTGTGATTAGTCCACTCAGTGATAAGTCACCATTGCTGACCAGATCATTGACGGCTTTAAGGTCGCAGGGCTGCCATTCGGCAGCTACCTGTATGCGCAGCTCACGCATGAACGCCTGGGCAAACTCAAATGCCACAGGCTTTTTATAAAAACCGGCCAGTACCACTTGCGATGAAGGCTGATTGGCCAGGCGGGGTGCGAGAGATGGTACGCATCTGTCGAGCACGGTGCTGTCACCACTGACATCGACAACGCATCGATAACCGCGCGAAGTATCCTGCGCCGGATCAATGACCTGGTAACTGACCCCGCCACTGCTGTTACTGTTGGTTGTGGCACCATCTCGCCGAGCTGGATTGATCTCCCAGACCGTTGGTGGCGGGAAGCCCAGCGCAATACAAATACGCACCATTAGCCTGCCAAGTACACCGTGGCCAATAATTAAGTCAGGTACGATTTGCTGATCTGGTTGTGTGTGCAGTGCATGATAAGCCGTGGCAGCCAATGCCAGTAGCAACCCGTCGTTACCGAGGTTGCTTTCAATCGGTTGTGCTTTGGATTCAGGCACCACCAGCCGCGAAGCTGCACCGCCAAACAGGTTTCTATAAGAGGGAAAGCACTGCGCGCCGCCAACAAACACCCACCGCCCTACTTCAGCGTTACTGTCAGCACCTGTGGCAGCAATGCGACCAACGGTTTCATAACCCGGTATAAGCGGATAGCCCATACCCGGAAAGTCGGGCATTTCGCCTTCCCACAATAATCTTTCGGTGCCGGTACTAATTCCGGTGGCATGAACATCAATAAGCACATCATCGTTAGCGGGTGTCGTTAACGACACTTTGTGCACGGCAAGCCTGCCAGGCGCTTCAAAAACCACAGCATCTGCGGCGGCTTCTGCCGGCACCTGTTTATTCAGGGTGTCCACGCTGCCTGACTGCTTAACGCTCGAATCCATATTGTTATCCGGGCAAATCATGGTGTCATATTACAGTGACATTTATTAATGTCAATTATAATGGACATATAAAACTGTCAACCTGATGCATAAACTGCTCAGGCAGCAATCTCTGCGAGCCGGGCAGGCAACATGTTCGCTGTTTCGGCCTTGATTTGCCGGCTCAGCGCGGCCCGGCCAGGACAATCCGGAATTGAATCGATCGCCTCCTGCACCAGCGTTTGCAGTGTCTGTATGGACTCGCACAGGCCCTGTTGTGCAACACAGTTGGGTCGGTTGAAACGGCTATCCTGCCCCACTGGCTTGCCAACATCTTCCATGCGCCCTGCAGCATCGAGGATGTCATCAGCCACCTGATACGCGACGCCCAGTCGCTCTCCCAGCACAGCCCATGGTCCGCTATCGGTGATGCCCGCGGCCACAGCACCGGCTTCGGTGGCGGCGGCGAACAGTGCACCGGTTTTTTCGCGGTGGTAAGCCTTTAAGTCGACCTGTTCTTCACATTCCCATGCCTGGCCGGCAACAATGCCGTGCGGCGTGGAGACACTGCGGGCAATGACACCGGTCAGTGGACCGAGCAGCTCATGGCCGTTTAGTTCGCCCGCGAGCAGCTCAAATGCCATGACAATCAGTCCGTCACCGGCGAGCACTGCCAGACGTTCACCAAAAGCTGCCTGCACCGACGCTTTACCGCGTCTGATTAGGGCGTTGTCGAAGCACGGTAAGTCGTCATGTACCAGGGAAGCACAGTGCAGTAGTTCCAGCGCTGCTGCAGGCACCACTGCCAGTGCGTCCGGTGCGCCGGTCGCCTTACCGACCGCCTGACACAGCCGCGGACGTATGCGGGCACCGCCCGGGAAAACGGCCCAGTGCATGGCTTCGCTGAGTTTCCCAGGCCCTTCGGTCGCAGTTTGCAGGCGGTTTTGCAGCAGTGATTCCAGTGCCTCGTTATTCGGTTTCACACGGGTTCCTCCATTGGCGCCATCGACTGGCATTTGTGTAAATTGACATTGTCTGTTAATAATGTCCATTATTATTTACACAATACCCGCTGTATCACGAGGAACCCGTATGACAGTGCAGCAGATCGAAGGTTACGGTATCGACCAGACCGACCGCTGTGAGCTGCGCTTTGAGGATGCGTTCACAACACCAAACGACACCACCACAGAGCTGCCGCCCGCACTGCCGCTCGAACCGGCACTGTTGCGCGATTTACCATCAGAACAACTGCCGGCGGTGTGCGATCAATTGCGCCAACAGCTGATCGAAACGGTCTCAAAGAGCGGCGGTCACTTTGCGGCCGGACTTGGTGTCGTAGAATTAACCGTGGCGCTGCACCACACCTATGCCACACCTGACGACCCGCTGATATGGGACGTCGGCCACCAGTGTTACCCGCACAAAATACTCACCGGCCGACTGCATCACATGAATACAATTCGTCAGCATCACGGGATTTCCGGTTTTCCAACCCGACAGGAAAGTGTTTATGACGCCTTCGGGGTTGCACATGCCGGTACGTCGATCAGTGCCGCCCTCGGCATGAGTACGGGCGACAACAGTAACCATGTGGTTTGCGTGATCGGAGATGGTGCACTTACCGAAGGCATGGCATTCGAAGCACTCAACCATGCAGGTGCGACAGATCAAAATCTGACTATTGTGTTAAACGACAATGCTATGTCTATCTCGCCAAATGTGGGTGCGCTGTCGAAAAGCCAAACGATTAGTCAGTTCTTTAAGGCGCTGGGTTGTCATTATCATGGCCCACATAACGGTCATGACGTTATTGCACTGGCTGACACACTTCAAGAACTTAAAGTTGCAAAGGGCATACAGGTACTGCATATACACACGCAAAAAGGCCATGGATATGCACCCGCCGAAAAAGACCCGGTGGCATATCACGCGGTATCTCCGTTTGACCCCGATAAGGGTGTAGTAAAAAGCAAAGCAAAGCGCACCAAAAGCACAAAGAAAACCTACACCCGGGTATTTAGTGACTGGGTGTGTGACGCCGCAGCAGACAACGAACAACTGGTGGCGGTGACTCCGGCCATGCGCGAGGGCTCTGGGCTGGTTGCCTTTGAGCAACAGTTTCCCAATCGCTATCACGACGTCGGCATCGCCGAGCAACATGCAGTGACGTTTGCCGCCGGCCTTGCATGCAGGAAGAAGAAACCTGTGGTTACCATTTACTCGTCATTCTTACAGCGTGCCTATGACCAATTGATTCATGACGTGGCGCTACAGAACCTTGACGTGCTGTTTGCCATTGACCGTGCAGGCGTGGTCGGTGCCGATGGTGCAACGCATCATGGCAGCTTTGATTTAAGTTATCTGCGCTGTGTCCCCAACCTGTGTTTAATGGCACCGGCAGATGAACAGGAATGCCGCTTAATGCTGCAGACCGGTTTGCAACACCCGGGGCCTGCTGCGGTCAGGTATGAACGCGGCGAAGGGCCTGGCACCATACCCGACACATCACTTGACACTATTCCAGTCGGGGTATCAGAGCACATTCGAAGCGGCAGCAACATTGCTATTTTATCTTTTGGGGGTATGCTGCAAACCGCTATTGAGGTGGCGGAACTGTTAGATGCTACCGTGATCAATATGCGCTTTATCAAGCCACTCGATACTGAGGTGCTACAGCAGCTTGCCGGTACCCATTCCATGATTGTCACTCTCGAAAACAATGCCATCGCCGGTGGTGCCGGCAGTGCCGTCAATGAGACGATGCAGCAATTGCATCTGTGCATGCCAACACTCAACCTTGGGTATCCGGATTGTTTTATCGAACATGGCACACAGGCCGAGTTACTCGCAGAGCATGGCCTGGATGCGGTAGGTGTTTACCGGCAAATAAAGACTTACCGGCAGCAATTAGACGGGGCCGATAGCGGTCACGGCTTAAGCGCAACTTAACACCCGTAGGCGCTTATACTGACGATGGAAAGGGTTAACAATCCCGACACACAGTACCCGCTATTTAATCGCCCGGTGCCAAATGGTGGTTATTGCTGGTGGTATATAGACGCGATCAGCGATGATCAGCAGCACATGCTTACCATTATTGCGTTCATTGGCAGCGTATTCTCGCCATACTACCGGCGCGCCAGACGCAACAACCACGCTGATCCGCTAAATCATTGTTCAATTAATGTGGTGCTATACGGCAGGCAATTGCTGAATCGGTGGTGCATGACTGAACGACCGAAACACGTAATTGATGTGAGCCCGGATCGTTTTGTTATTGGCCCAAGCCATCTGCGTTATCGCGAAACCGCTCCAGGGCAAGGCATACTGCACATTGAAATCGATGAAAAAACCGCACCTGCACCACGTGACGTTAAGGGGACTATTGAAGTTGCGTTGTCTGTTCAGCCACAACAATTTTATCTGCACCCCAATCAACAACATGTGTGGTGGCCTGCCGCGCCAAACAGTGCAGTCAAAGTAAACCTCAAACGCCCCGATCTGTCATGGAACGGTCAGGCGTATGTGGATATGAACTGGGGTCGGCAACCACTGGAAGATGATATTGATTATTGGTGCTGGTCCAGACACCACACAGGTAATGCCACCACTATTCACTACGATGTCCATCACAAAGACAGCGATATCGAAGCGCCACCAGACGACAGTATCGCAGTAGCGATTACCGACAACCATCTGAGTCAGGTTGCAGAGGCAGGATGCCGGCGCGCACTGCCGCGAACAAAATGGCGCATGCCTCGACATGTGCGTAGCGCGCAGGGCAACGCGGCGGTAGAGAGAACCCTCGAAGACACACCGTTTTACAGCCGCTCACTGATCACAACGGAAACCAACAGGGAGGCTGGCTCAGGCATTCATGAAAGCGTGTCACTGGTGAGGTTTTGTCAGCCAGTGGTGCAGGCTATGCTGCACTGCCGCATGCCTCGCTTTCCATTTTCAAGAAAGCCCATGCTTAAGGCGTAGAGATCAGTTAGCCGACAAATGCTTTTTCGTAGATAAAGTGCCCCGGCTTGTTGATTGTTCCCTGTTGCAGTCCGTAACCTTCACAAATCGCCTGAACATCATGGTTAAGCCCGCTTGATCCGCAGATCATAATGCGGTCTCGTTGCGGGTGGAATTCAGGTACTTCCAGCTCACGAAATAACTGCTGACACTGAATCAGGTCGGTGATACGCGCTGATCTGACATACGCCTCACGTGTCACAGACGGGTAATAACGCACACGTTTGGGCGCATACTCCCCAACCAGAGGGTCATCCGGCAGTTGTTCGATATGGTGACGACTGTAACCGAGCTCTGCCACCTGGCGGCAGCTGTGAGTTACCACGATTTCTTCAAAGCGTTCGTACAGTTCAGGCTCACGCAGCAGGGACGCATAAGGTGCAAAGCCGGTACCACTGGCAATCAGATATAACCGCTTGCCCGGCAGCAGGGCATCAATCAGCAGGCTGCCTGTGGGTTTTGCACTAACAATAACTCTATCGCCTTTGCGGACATATTTAAGTTTTGATGTAAGTGGCCCGTTTTCAATTTTAATCGAGTAAAACTCCAGCGCATCGTCCCACGCGGGGCTGGCGATCGAATAAGCGCGCCGTAGCTTCTGGTTATCTGGCAGCCCGAGCATGACAAACTCTCCGGAGCGAAAGCGAAGACACGGTGGTCTTGTCACGCGGAACGAAAACAACCTGTCCGTCCAGTGATGCACTGACAGGACTTCTTCTGCAGCAATTGTAGTCGCGGGTGTGGCGTTATGTAGAGTCATTTTCCGATTCCTGCGATAGCTCCCTGTTAGAGTCAGGTGGCTTATGGCTTTTTGAAAGCCGATCTGCTTTGCGGTATTCGATCCAACTCCAGACCAGTACCACACCGAAAAACAGAATGACCTCAACCAGGCCCAGCGGCACTACTGTCTCCCAGCCGCATAGTGCATCGGTAACTTGCCGCTACCAACCTGCAGTTGTTTGCGTCTGGCATGTTCAAGTCTGTCCATGATGTGCAATACGGTGATCATTTCATCGCGGGTGTTGGAGTTGTTTTGCATCAGTCCGCGACTGATCTGCACCGGCCGTTCAGGTGTGGCTGATGCAACGGCATCCACCAGCCATGCAGTGCTGGTCAGTGGCGGCAGGCTAAGCAACTTTCGGTCGACCGCTGGTCGGTTTACCCAGTGCCGGGTAATTAATGCGAGCTTGCGTTTGCCTGAAACAAAAGCACGATGATTAACTTCATAGCCTGCTGTGCGCGCGACCTCGTCACCTATGCCCGCATAAAGTCGGCGTGCCATGCGAATACCGCGCTGGCAATTGATTGGCAGCATCGCAATGCCACAGTCGGCTCTTGCGTAGAGTTCCTCTGCTCTGGCCAGTAGTCGGTCGACGACTATTCGTACTTTTATAGCATTACGCGGGTCCAGTAACGCTTCCGGTAACACATCGGAGGTCAGGCCCTGCTCTGCCAGCCAGTCGAGTGGCAGGTAGCACCGCCCTGCTCTCGCATCTTCACCAACATCTCTGCATATATTAGTCAGTTGCATGGCAACACCAAGATCGCATGCGCGTGCCAGTACCTGTGGATTTCTCGCACCCATTAACACCGACATCATTGCGCCAACCGTACCTGCCACCCGTGCGGCATAGTCTTCAAGCGCTTCGAGGTTTTGATAACTTCGATGTGATGCGTCCCAGGCAAAGCCCTCGATTAACGCATCAAGCAACGCTTTAGGTAAGCTGTAGTGCCGTGCAACAGAACGCAGTGCCCGGTCTGCCGGTGACAACAGCGGCGTATCAGAATAGACCTGTTCAACGCGTTTACACACTACCTTTAGCGATTCTGCTGCATTGTCCCCAAGATCAACCAGGTCGTCGGCCTCACGGCAAAACGCATATAACGCAGTCGCCGCCTTTCGCATTTGTACCGGCAATAAAAAGCTCGCAGCAAGGAACGATTTAGAACCATGATGTAGCTTTTGTCGACAGTACCTGAGATCGTCAGGCGCAAGCCGAGGCTTTTCACGAGACTGATCGCGCTGCTTCAGGTGCGCATAAGCGCCATAGGTGGCCTCGGTCATGGTGTTACTCCTTTGGCGGTGGGCATCGCACGCGATGTCAGTGGATCTGCCATCTGTTGTTTGAAGTAGTGCATCAACTCGCGGCTGCAAAGCTCAGGACTTTCCTCATGCGAAAGGTGTCCGAGCCCGGCCA
>CAYZVB010000002.1:28021-35686 GCA_964481315.1 uncultured Granulosicoccaceae bacterium | reverse complement strand
GCACAGTACGATCCTGACTGCCCGCAAGAAACAGTGTCGGTGTGTTAAGTTGTGGCAGCTTTTGCCACAACGGTTTTAGATCCCACTGCGCCATCATGCCAAGCGCACCTGCGACATGATCTTTGCGCTGTAGAAGCCTGCAGTAATAGCCAACACCTTCACTGTCGAGTGTTGAACCGGTATCGTTAAGTAAACGGGTGACCAGCTGATCATTGGCAGCGGCGCGCCAGCTGACAAATCTTGGCACCAGTGAGTTAACAGCTAGTGCCTTGGCTATTGGCGCGAATAACTGCCCTGCCATGCCGTCGAACGGTTTTAATGCACCGTTAACACTTGCAATACGCTCAACCGCTAACAGGTTGTCGATCATCATCTGACAAGCCAAAGCTGCGCCTGCAGAGTGCCCGACAATAAAGCTCACACGTTCACTAATCTGATTAATTAATGCGGCAACAGCGTGGCTCATACCGCTGAGAGACATCTGCTGACGGCTGCCACTACTGGTGAAGCCGTGGCCCGGCAGATCAAACATCAACACCGTAAAATCATTACTCAGATTCACCGCAACGTCGCGCCAGCTGTGTGTTGATGCACCGGTACCGTGAATTAACACCACCGTGGGGCCGCTACCCAGCGTCTGCACATGCCATTTCAAACCGCTGCAGCTGACCATACTGCTGTGTTGCGACAGCGGCCAGTTATCGCGGGGTTGATAAGCCACGGCATTCATGCCGCACTCACCCGTTCTGTATGACGGGGCATTGCTTCACTCACCGCCCGGTTAATGCTTCCGGCATCCGCACGCGGCAGTGCAATGTAGTCGCCTTCCAGTGCTGTAGAGAGTGCGCGTGAACCTGCTGATGGTCGGCGTGCTATATCGATGAGCAAAGTGCGTGTCGATGTTTCTGCCAGTGTTTTTGCTGCCTGCACGGCCTGATCCATCGCACGGGTGCGGCCGCCTATCCCGTTGCGGTCAACATTGGCGCGTCCGTCGGTTAGCAGACAAATAAGCGGTGTGTTGCCATCACGCCTGACACTGGCTGCCAGCTGACCGGCCAGGTCGATGGCAGAGGCTAACGGGGTACCGCCTCCGGCTGGCAGTTGTGTCAGCTTGCGTCTTGCAGTGACGAGGGAACGGGTTGGTGGCAGTACCAGACTGGCATGTGCCCCCTGAAATACAATTAACGCCACTTCGTCACGACGCACATAACATTCATTGAGTAAAAGTTCGATTGCCCCTTTGGCTTCTGCCAGTCGTTGCTGTGCGGCAGAACCGGATGCATCGACGACAAAGATCACAACGGTTTGCGTGGCCTGTTTAAAACGTCCGGCACGTATATCCTGCGGCTTGATGATGGGGCGTGTCGGCGCACTGGCATTTTGGCAGCGACGTTGCGCCTGCCATGGTGCGGAGGCCTGAAGCGTCGCCAGCAGATGGACCTTGTGGCCGCGGCCCGGTTGAAACCGTTGTGTACCAATGCAACGTCCGTGATGACTGGATTTTCTGGCCTGTCCGACGCGACCGGACTTTCCAGACTGCATCGTCGCTATCGAACCCGCCGACTGCAGTGACGCCAGTAGCTGCTGCGGCAGTGGGACATGAGTGATTTCATCTGTCGGTTGCGTTGAGTCACTGCCATGGCTTGAATGATCGCGCGACTGTTGATCGTGATCGTCCGGTGGTAATGGCGGCGAACTGTCGGCCTCGTCCGGCTGCCTCTCGGCCGGGTGAGATTCCTGTTCCTCTGTATCCGGTTCCTCTGGTTCCGGTACCGGCAGAGTTTGCGCACGCCATGCAAAGCACAGTGACATCGCGACATCCAGATCGGTACTATTGACACTGGTTCTGCCAGCTAGCGCCGCAGCGCTACGGGCAACCACGGCGCAGTACAGCTGCGCACGTATGGCATTGATGCCAAGCGCCGCTGAAAATTCACATAGCTGCAAGATAAGCGATTCATTTATTTCAACGCGGGACCAGTGTTCAGCAGCCCGGCACAATGCGGGCTTAAGCGTTTCTGTAAATACATTGTCTTCGAGTTGATACCGTGTACTGATATCGGTGCCGGACAGGTCCAGGCAAAATGCCATACGGTCGAGCAATGCTGCGTCCATGGCACGATCACCAGTGTAGAGTTCCGGCAAACTGGCAGCCGTCGATACAGCAATAGCACAGGTGTGTGTCGGGTTTTGATGATCCAGCGCATGGCATACTGCACGCAGACTGTCTGACGGCTGTAACTCTGCCAGTGGCAACAGCAACCAGCCGGCGTCTGCACGCTCAAGTAGTCCTTTCATCATAACGGTTTCACCGCTAAACACCGTTTGAATAAGATCAACCCCGCCGAGCAGTTGATCAAGAGGACAGTGCACTGGCGTTCGGATTGTTGTCGGAGGGGAACTGACTACCGAACGCCAGCCACTGATATGGTATAGCCACTGTTCTGCACGATTCGGGTCGTCCTGACACATCACGACAGCACCGCCAAGGCGATGACCGTGCAGTGCCAGCAGAGTGCCAACCTGATCGTGTAGTGGCAGCGAGCCCAGCTCGATGTTTACAGCATCGTGCATAGAGACACTGGTGTTTGTGCAGCTGTTACGCGGCATTTGCATCGAATACTGATGCAAGCGCACGCTCTATACGAACGCTGGAACCGACTTCATCAAGCGGATCTCTGCGCAGTCGATGTCGCAGCGCCATCGGTGCGACCTGTATAATGTGTGACGGTTCTACTTCAGGTGAGCCCTGCAGGGCTGCACAGGCACGCGCTGCGCGAAGCAGCGTTAGATCACCGCGCAATCCGTCGGTATTCAATTCGATACAAAGGCGTGAAACAGTAGCGCGGATGGCATCGGAAATATTAACCTGATGTATTGCCCTGCGTGCAGAGACAATTCGCCTGCGCACTTTCGCCTCTCTGTTTTTCCAGCGCCTGACAAACGCCCCCGGGTCGAGATCAAACTCACCGCGACGGCTAACCACTTCAACCCGCTCCTGAAGATCATTCGGGGTATGAACTTCAACACTGAGCCCGAAGCGATCCAACAGTTGTGGTCTGAGCTCACCCTCTTCCGGGTTGCCGCTGCCAATCAGTACAAACCTCGCCGGATGCCTTTCGCTAATGCCGTCGCGCTCAACCACATTCACACCGGATGCGGCAACGTCGAGTAACACATCAACAATGTGGTCTTCTAACAGATTGACTTCATCGACATATAAAAACCCGCGGTGTGCCGCTGCCAGTAGTCCCGGCTGAAAACGTTTCTCGCCGGTATTGAGTGCATGCTCAATATCAAATGCGCCTACCACACGATCTTCTGTGACACCCAGTGGCAGATCAACCACCGGTATTGGACACTCGACGAGTTCGACCTTGTCACCGTCGCAGACCTGACAACTGCACTGATGTTGATCTTCCGGTGCAAGCTGATAAGGACAGCCACTAATCGTTTGCATCGGTGGCAGCAATGAAGCCAGTGCTCTTATCGCAGTTGATTTACCTGTGCCACGATCGCCGAGTACCAGCACGCCGCCAACGCCGGGATCGACGGCCGATATCATCAGCGAGTGTTTTACCGCGTCCTGACCAACAATTGCAGAAAAAGGAAAAGTCGGATTCATGAGTGTCTCCGCAGTCTGCCTGTATTCATGCCGCGCAACTCCGCTTCGTCGCACCATTGTTTTGCTGCTTTGAGATTTGCCGCTTCGGAGCCACCTGGTTAAATACGCGCTGCAGTGAAACCACCAGGTGATCGATGTCGCTGTCACTGTGTCGTGGTGATGGCGTCAGTCGCAGTCGATCGGTGCCATGGGCGACTGTCGGGTAGTTAATCGGCTGCACATAGATACCGTGCTCACTTAGCAGTCGGTCGGTAATCTCTTTACATTGACGCGGGTCACCAACCATCACGGGGACGATGTGACTCGGGTTGTCCATGACCGGCAGGCCCGCCTGCTTCAGGCGACGCTTCACCTGTTGTACACGTTCACGCTGTTGATGCCGTTCTACCTGACTTGCTTTTAAATGCTTAACACTGGCAAGCGCACCCGCGGCCACGGCGGGTGGTAATGCGGTGGTAAAGATAAATCCCGATGCAAAGCTGCGAACAAAATCACACAGCCGACCAGAGGCAGCGATATACCCCCCCATCACACCATAAGCTTTGGCCAGCGTGCCTTCGATGAGTGTTAGTCGATGTGCAACGCCCTCACGCTCGGCCACACCACCACCGCGTGCGCCGTACAGGCCAACGGCATGCACTTCATCGAGATAGGTCATTGCATTGTGGGCTTGTGCTACATCGCAAATTTCTGCAATTGGCGCGATGTCACCGTCCATCGAATAAACCGATTCAAACGCCACCAGCTTTGGTTGTTCTTTCGGGTATTGCTGCAGCAGCCGGTTCAGGTGTTCAGGATTGTTATGTTTAAACAATTGTTTTTCTGCGCGACTATGGCGAATGCCTTCAATCATTGAGGCGTGGTTTAATTCATCAGAAAACACCACGCACCCGGGTATTTTTCCTGCCAGTGTGCTTAATGCTGCCCAGTTCGATACATAGCCGGAGGTAAACAACAGCGCGGCCTCTTTGCCATGCAGATCAGCCAGTTCCTGTTCAAGTAACACGTGAGCGTGGTTGGTGCCGGAAATATTCCGCGTGCCACCGGCCCCGGCTCCGCAGCGGTCGATGGCGTCGTGCATCGCTGCCAGCACCAACGGATGCTGACCCATGCACAGGTAATCGTTTGAGCACCATACCGTCACTTCATTAGTGGCCGTGCCATTGTCCGCATGATCCGGATATTTCAGCGCTCTGGGAAACTGCCCTGCCTGGCGTTCGAGGTCGGCAAACACCCGATAAATACCTTCACCGCGATGGGCCTCGAGCCGGTCCTGAAAGAAATTTTCATAATTCATTTGCATCTCCACGCCGATTCATCGTCTGCGTTGTTCGTTTTTAATTTCAGCCCTGCAAGCCTCGGCTACTCACCGCCCACGACCACAATGCCGTGCCGTTGTTTGGCACCACCAGCAAAATATGTTCAACAATGGCAAGACATAACAATGAAGTGATCAATAAACCTGCAGTGTGGCCAAATGCATCTGTAGACGGTGGCAGCTGTAAAAACAGGGCAAAGCAGGTGAAACAGGCGAGCGCCAGTGACATTGGAAACATAGGGCTGGTTCTACGGGCGCTGCGATACGACATCAGATACTTAAGCCTTTCCGGCAACCATTCCACCGGAAGATAACCTACGCCGAAAAACACATTGAGTTCAGCGCTGACTCGCATTACCCAAAGCACAGAATAGGTATAAAACGCCACTTTGTTGTGACTGCCCCAGCTCAATAGAAATAGTGAAATCCCGACTACGGCAACCGACATCTCCCTGTAAAACATCGCCTGAAAAGCATAGACAAATCGTTTTGAAAGTCTCAGGTTCGGGGGACACTCTGTGACACGCGGGCCAATCAGACACCCGCTGTAGTAAAGGTATTCAAGCCAGCCCCACAAGATAATGGCGGCCAAAAAACCGAAGTAAGCGCTCCACAAACTGGTGGTTTGACGGAACGCAAGCAGAACCAGTACAACCGCTGCGGTAAGTAAGGTAAACAGCAACCTATTGCGGTTAACCATGCGATCGGGGGACTGGTCCAGTCGCAACACCAAACCGGTACCCAGCCACCAGGTAAAAACACAAAAAAGAACCGGCAAGATAGAACTCATCATTTGTCTAACACCTTGTTGATGAATCCGGTTCGCTGCACGTCAGGACACCGGTGTTGCTGTGCCGAAAGACAGAAACTGCTTAAAGTAAGCTGCATTCTCGGGTCCAAACGCATTCAGTAAAATTTCTCTGCCGGTCGCTTTATCGATTAACAGCAATCTGTTGGCAGCATCGGCACGCAGTTCAAACGGCGCTTTTTTATCGTGACCACCGGTGCGACGTTCAGCCGTCAATGTGCGCAGCACACCCCGTAAAAATGCCCCTTCGCCTGACTTAACAATAGCGAGGGTTTTCTGTTCACTCACATCAATCACATTCACCGAACCATCCTGCTGATCCGTGAAGCTCAACATGCGAAAGGAAACGACAGTGTGAGCTTGATCGTTACCGGTGTTGTTGTCATCTGTTGTCGTCAGCAGAACGACAACAACTGCAGCACCAATCATTGCCAGCAGCGATACACCGATGGAGGGTCTCCATGTCATATCAGGTAACCTCCATATCAGGCACCTGGCGCCCCGGCCAAAACGACTTCCTGTGGCTCAGCTTCGGACGGAGTGATAACGGCGCTCGACTGTACCGCAAGGTTCAACTGCTCCGCTGCACGCGTAAAATCACTAATGCAACAGAGCATTGGCTGCGGTGCGAGCCAGTGACACGGACGCACATTGGGCCATAACACCAGATGCGATACCCGCTCACCTTTGACCGTTTTCAATGCGATATTGCCATGGTCAGCAGAGAATGACCGGGTACTGGCGCTGGCGATCTTTGTAAAAGGAATGTTCATGGTGATGGGCACAGCCAGACCAAAACGCATGGTGACCCGCTGACTGGTAATGCTGTACACCGTGGTACGTGCATAAAACCAGGCCATCGTTAGCAACAGCGATAAACACAGCACTAATGCGAATGCCGGGGTCTTCAGCAACCCAAACAACCACTCACCGGTGGCTTGCCAGTGTGCTGCTATTCGCCACACACCAATGACCGCGAACCAGACAATGATCTTATTGATATGCAGTACCCGACGCGCAAGCAGCAAAAAATCTGGCGACCCCTGCCACAGTAACCTTTCACCCGCAGGTAGTGTTTCGGGCAGGCCGAGAACCGGTTCGTTGTCGTGCTCGCGAACGTGAGTGGCGTCGGTCATACCACCGCCTCGGCGCGGGCCTCGGTTGCATACAGATACCCACCGCCGTAGTAAGCCATCACACGTTCTTCTTCAAGCAGCGTTATCTGTTGCGGGCTTGCTGTACGTGGTACGTCTTTAAAGTGCTCGGCATTAATCGATACCACATCCACACGCCGCAGGCGGCGATGCACTTTTGCCATATTCATTGGCAGTAACACACGGCGGTGGTCTGCGGTGATCGCCAGTTCTACTTCAAGATATCGCAGCACCATTTCCGAGCAATCCACCCAGACATCGACCACAGTACCAGCAGTAATGCCGTCAGCGCCAACAACCGCCATACCCCTTGGTTCGGGGTCTCTCGTGGAGAGCCCAAACTCATGTTGTGAGCTCATTGGTACGATACGCGGATGACCTTCCATAGTGACATCGACTATGTCGTGACGCTCGGCCCATGAACCGGGGCCAACACCTGCGAGCATCGGATCACCCTGCGGGACAAACGGTGAACCCATCGGCACTCTTGACTTGACCAGCGGGTGGTCGCGCTGGTCGCCATTGTCGCGCGGTGCCTGCACAGTGCGACCGTCCATCAGGCGAAACGTTTTTGGAGTCGGTACCGGGGGTATGGTGAACACCTCATTGCGATACGGGTGTTCCGATATCAGTGGGTAACCTTCACGTTTATCTTCGCGGTGCAGGTAGTAAATCAGTGCAAAGAAAAAGATCCAGAATACGTATAACACCACCTGAGCCACATCGAGGTAGGCCGTCAGCGCGCCGGTTGGCATAGTGC
>CAYZVB010000002.1:24659-28011 GCA_964481315.1 uncultured Granulosicoccaceae bacterium | reverse complement strand
CATAGTGCAGTGCTCCTGTGTCTAGTGTTTATTGTTGTGCCTGAATGGTTCATCCGGGAAATGCCACCAGGTTTAAACGTTTTTGTTCTTGTGCATGTGCCCAGCGTCCGGCCAGCGGGCCGAGGATCGCAAGCGTCATAAACAACAGCACCAGCTCAAGTAAATACACAGCGTGGTAACCGGTGTCGATGAGATTTAAGGTGCTGCCAAAACGATTATTAAGTGCCAGCTGTGTGACTCCATCACGCACAGTACCTCCGATAAAAATCGCAACACCTGCGGCAGTGGTTTGCACGGCTCCCCATGCACCCAGCGCCAAACCGGTATCGCGACCATCATTGCGAGCCATTTCTGCCACCAGCATACTGACAGAAAATAAACCCGCGCTAATACCGATCAGTAGCACACCTGACTTAAACAATGCAGGGGAGCTGAACGGTGCAGCGAACATTACCGCCACAAAAGCAAACAAACCCAGTGTTACACCATAGGCAGCCAGTCGACACGGCTCCGCCGATGCATACCGCGATGCGATGGCGACACCTATTAGGGTGCCGGTCACCAGCATGGCGGTTAATCGGGTGGTACCGCTGACATCCATATGGAGCACTTGTCCACCAAAGGGCTCCAGCAGGATATCCTGCATACTAAAAGCCGCGGTGCCGAGCGCCAGTGCCCAGAGGAAACGCCGGGTTTGATCGTTACCCAAATAACGCCGCCAGCTCTGACCAAAAGAGTCGCGGCGGCGTTCGGGATGTGTGATGACGGGGTTGTTCACTTCCTGCTTCCACACTGCAATGAGATTAAGCAGCAGTACGGAAACCGCACAACCCTGAATGACCTGAATAAGTTTTATGCTGGAGAAATTGCTCAGCAACTGCGCCAGTAGCAACGCACTGACCACCATACCGAACAACAGCATCACAAACAGTAATGCGACCACGCGAGTCTTACTTTCAGCCGGGGCAATATCAGTCGCCAGTGCAAGACCTGCCGTTTGTACGGTATGCATACCGACACCAACCAACAGGAAGGCAAACATGGTTGCACCTTTTGCAAACCATAACGGCCAGTGTGTGTCACCGGACAACAGGATCAGTGCAAACGGTAACAGTGCAAGCCCACCGAACTGCAGCATTGATCCAATAAATATGAACGGTACACGACGCCAGCCAAGATAAGAAATGTAGCTGTCAGAGCGATGTCCGATCAGTGCGCGCAGCGGCGCGATAATCAGTGGCAACGCAATCATAGCCGAGACAAGCATCGCAGAAATGCCAAGTTCTACAATCATCACGCGGTTAAGCGTGCCATTCAGCAGCACGAAGGTCATCCCTGCACCAATCTGAAATAACGCCAGCCTTAAAATGCGAGACAACGGCAAGGCTTTAGACGCAGCATCGGCAAACGGCAACAACCGCAGTCCGTGTTGTCGCCAGAAGTCAAGACTTGCGCTGCGATCACTCATTGGCGATTCAGCACCTGCACATGGGTTTTATAAAAGCCGCTGTCAATCCGATAATCTGAACCGCGCTGCCAGCTTGCCAACGCGACCGACTGATCAATCTCGCGATGCATGTGCGCGACTGATATTGGCACAATGGCTGGTGAGCGGTCTTTTTTAGGAAAAAACTTTCCCGCTCGATGCATTAACGAAAGCATTGGTGTACGGGGTGCGAAAGTAAATGCCATACCGCGTCGGGTTTGCGCTGCCAGCCGTGCCAACGCGTTGATTGCATCGACAGGTTCGTAGTGAATAAGTGAATCCATAGCGACGACATAATCGAACTCGCCATGTGCGCCGTTGAGCATGTCGCCGCTGTGGAAAGTGATTTCACCGATTAACTGGCTGGTTGCGGCGCGTTGCCTGGCGAGCTCTACAAGCTTTGGTGACAGGTCAATGGCAGTGACTTCTGCTCCACGTTTGGCAAGCTCTATTGCCAGTGCTCCGGTACCACATCCGGCATCGAGTATTTTCGTGTCGCCAAGGTCTTCAGGCAGGTTTGACAATATCGTATTCAGGGTTTGTGCACGCCCTGCCCTGACCGTTGCCCGAATGCGCGACACCGGCGCTTCACTGGTTAGCCGCTTCCACGCATCGACTGCCGTCTCATCGAAATAACGGGCTATTTCGTGGCGTCTGTTTTCGTAACTGGTTTCAATCATGAGGAGTGCTCCGGCCAATATTCCGTTTAATCAAAGCCAAGTAAGTCAAAAATTTCACGGTCACGCATTGGTGATGCGATCAGTGGATCGGTGCCATCCCACAGAGACTGCGCAAGACGCAGGTACTCCTGCTGCACTGCTTCAAGTTCCGGTGATGATTCCATTTCAAACAGCGTGGCTTTCTTTAAGCGGCTGCGGCGTATCACGTCGAGATCGGGGAAATGCGCCAGTGTGTTCATACCGACTTCATTATTGAATCTTTCGATCTGATCTGTACCGGCACTGCGATTGGCGATCACGCCGCCAAGCCTGACCGGGTAGTTTTTAGACTTCGCTTTAATGGCAGCGACAATTCGATTCATCGCGAAAATAGAATCAAAATCGTTCGCAGCAACCACCAGCGCGCGCTGGGCATGTTGAAGCGGCGCTGCAAATCCACCGCACACCACATCGCCAAGAACATCAAAGATCACAACGTCTGTGTCTTCGAGCAGATGATGTTCTTTTAAAAGCTTCACGGTTTGTCCAACCACATACCCGCCACAGCCGGTACCTGCCGGCGGGCCACCTGCCTCAACACACATCACCCCGTTATAGCCTTCAAACACAAAGTCATCTGCGCGAAGTTCTTCAGAGTGAAAATCAACCGTTTCGAGTATATCGATAACGGTTGGTGTTAACTGTTTGGTCAGTGTAAAGGTTGAGTCGTGTTTTGGATCGCAGCCGATTTGCAACACCCGCTTGCCGAGCTTGGAAAAAGCGACCGACAAATTGGACGATGTAGTGCTCTTGCCAATCCCCCCTTTGCCATACACCGCAAAGACTTTAGCATTGTCGATATGAACGGTGTCGTCTACCACCTGGACGCTGCCGGCACCGTCCGCAGGAGGGCCTGCCGATTTGATTGGAATAAACTTGCCCGACGAAGACGGGAGTGGTTGCGCGCTCATGCGTGTGCCCCTTCAACAATACCTTCCAGGCGGTCTTCAAGATCTTCCCCGGCGGCCTGGAGTGCGGCGAGAGTTTCTTCATCCGGTTGCCAGTAGTCGCGCTCATGCGCTTCGACCAGTCGGTGAGCAACACGAACAGACGCTTCCGGGTTTAAATCGGCCAGTCGACTGCGCAGGTCTTCATCGAGGATGAATGTATTAGTCAGTTGCTGATACACCCACGGCTTGACCTGGCC
>CAYZVB010000002.1:0-24649 GCA_964481315.1 uncultured Granulosicoccaceae bacterium | reverse complement strand
CATTTCAATGTGCTTGACGCCTTCATGGCCATGGTCGAGCATCTGTTCATACCATCTGGGGTTGAGTACGCGGGTGCGGGTCTCAAGCTCTACCTGCTCTGCCAGTGTGCGTACACTGCCCTTGCCCATGGTGTCATCACTGATGTACACCGTGGGCGCAGTGCCGCGGGCTCTTTCGACACAGCGACTGATTCCACCCAGCGTATCGAAATAATGATCAATGGTAGTCACGCCAATCTCTACCGAGTCGAGATTCTGTGCAGCCAGATCCACTCGTGACAACACGTTGTTGAACAATGCACTTTGTTGCGCACTGTCGCCATTGCGGCCGTACGCAAACGACTTGCGGTTGGAAAAAACATCTGCCAGTTCGTTTTCGTCGCTCCAACTGCCGTCATCGATCAGGTGATTCACATTAGACCCATAAGCACCATCGGCATTACTGAATACCCGCAGCGCTGCCGTTTCCATATCACACTGATGTTCTTCCATGTAAGCGAGTGCATGTTTGCGTACAAAGTTTTGTTCGACCGGTTCGTCAACAGCGGTTGCCGCGAGATACGCCGCTTCTGCCAGCAATCGTGTTTGCTGCGGCAACAGATCGCGGAAGATACCGGACAATGTGACAACCACATCAATTCTCGGGCGACCGAGCTTGTCCAGATCAATCAGTTTGGCACCACACAGCCTGCCATAGTTATCAAAGCGTGGTTCGGCACCAATGAGTGCCAGCACCTGTGCAATTGGCGAGCCTTCGGTCTTTAAGTTATCCGTACCCCACAAGACAATGGCAACGCTTTGTGGATAATCACAGCCTTCCGCAAGGTGCCTTTCAATTAGTCGCCGTGCGGCGACATCACCACTGCGCAGTGCGCTGACACTTGGCATTCGATAAGGGTCGAAGCCGTGCAGGTTGCGACCTGTTGGCAGAATTTCCGGTGCGCGTAACAGATCCCCACCCACCACTGGTTTGATATAACCGCCGTCAAGTGCATGGATAATCGAATCGAGTTCGGTTTCCTGTTGCAGTGATTGATCAAGTGACTGCAGGGTACTGCAGATGGATTGTTTTATATCGTCTGGAAGATCAACTGACGGCGCTGTTGAATCACCCTTACTCAGTTCCACTAAAGCTTCAGCATAGTCCGTAGATTGTTCATACTGCGAAAGTTCGACACACGCGACTGCCTGCAGCAGATCACGCCGTTCGGCTGCATCGGGTATTTTTCCAACGACATGCAAACCGTGTGGAATAAAAGCCTGTTCAAATTCCACCAGTGCCTCACGGCAGGCGGCGACATAGGCATCGCCACTGTCTGCATGGACCGTCAGCTCGAGCGTTTCGGCCTGTGACGTGATGAGTTCTAACAGTTCCTGCCGTGAATTGTGCTCATCCGGTGCACACTGACGATAGCGATCGATAGTGGCTTTTAAATCCAGTAAGCCCTTGTACAGCCCGGCATGGGTCACCGGAGGTGTCAGATAGCTGATGAGTGTGGCCGCAGCACGACGTTTCGCAATAGTCCCTTCCGATGCGTTGTTGGCGGCGTACAGGTAATAGTTGGGTAAATCACCAAGCAAACGCTCCGGCCAGCAGTCGACCGACAAACCCGCCTGTTTACCCGGCATAAACTCAAGCGCTCCATGGGTACCGAAATGCAACAGCGCGTGGGCTTTAAAGTCTTCACGCAGATAGCGATAAAACGCACAAAAAGCATGCGTGGGAGCAAAGCTGTGTTCGAACAGCAATCGCATCGGATCACCTTCATAACCGAATGCCGGCTGGACAGCGACCAGTACGTTGCCAAACTCCCTGCCCAGTATTAACAGCTGGTTGCCATGACGGTTGTGGGCTCCGGGTGCCGGCCCCCAGGCCGCTTCAATATCGTCTAGATAAGTTTCCCGTCGAACATAGTCGTCTGCCGAAATGCGTGCCGTCACATTGGCATCGGCACCGTAGTCTTTGGCATTGCCATAAAGTACTGCTTCACGCAGCGCGTTAACATCAGCCGGCAACTCCACGGTATAACCACTGGACTGCATTTTTTGCAACGTGTTGTACAGCGACTCAAACACAGACAGATGTGCAGCACTGCCTACAGCACCGGAGTTGGGTGGAAAGTTGAATATCACCAGTGCCACCCGCCGTTCAGCTCTGCTGCTGTTGCGTAAACTGACCAGCCGATCCACACGCTGAGTTAAACGTGTCACCTGCGACATCTGCGGGAACATATCGACTCTGTTGGCGCTATTGCTGATGTCGCTACCATTGTTTGTGTCTGACTCACGCCGCCCACCAAACACCGTCGGGTTTAGTGCGCCGTCGAGTTCCGGAATGGCTACCATCATTGCCGACTCGACGGGCAGCAGTCCGCGCTCACTGTTTTGCCAGTGCTCAAGCGTTTGAAATTCAAGACCCATGGCAGCGAGATACGGAATGTCCAGCGCGGTCAGTACTTCTTCCGCCGCACTGGCATCGTTATAAGCCGGACCGCCGACCAGTGAAAAGCCGGTCAGTGACAGCAAAACGTCGATGACCGGCTTGCCGTCTTTGACAAAAAACTGTTCGATCACAGGCCGTGCGTCGAGCCCCGAGGCAAACCCGGGTAATACTTCATAGCCTTTAGATTCAAGCTGTTCAATCACAGCGTTGTAGTGATGAACATTGCCAGCCAGTACATAAGAGCGCATTAGCAGCAGGCCAACCCGGCCTTTGGCCTGTTCAGATGTGGTAGTTGCAACTGCAGGCAGCGCGTCTACGCGGTTAACCATTCTTTCAGGCTGGTCAGCTTTTGCATCAGGCAGACGCGGGTGGTACAGACCCACATCGTAGTATTCTCTTGGCAACTCGACGTTTAAACGGTCACGCAACTGTTCATCGCTGGCGTATGTGTTTACCAGCATGCGAACCATGTTGGATACATTGCGCTCTGAGCCTGCCAGCCAGTACTGCAGCACCAGAAAGTACTGACGTATGTCTTGTGCAGTACCCGGAATGTAGCGCAGTATTTGCGGCACGCGGCGCAGCATTGCCATTTGCAGCTTGCCGCTTTTGACTTTCTTTTTGCGCGAACTTTTACTGCGCAGGCGTTTAAAAAAAGCTTTTGCGCGGCTGTCACCACCGTCCAGTGTAAAGCGCCCCATACGCGTGAGCTTAACGACATCACCGGCGCACATGCAGCAGACCATCGCATCACACTGATCTCGTCGCGCACGCAACTGTTCTATCACCGCATTGATGTGGTCTTCCATAAACAACATGGTGACCACAACAATATTTGCCTGTGCAATGGCCGTATGGCAGCGCTGCAGACTCTGCGGGTCACGGTCCCAGTCGCCGGCGGCATGCAAACTTAACTGTATATTTTGTTGCTGCAACTCACTGTGCACACGGGCAGCGGTGCTGGCCAGATGACTGTCCAGAGTAACGATGGCAACGCGCATCGTATTATCTGCTGTAGTGTGCTTTGGCATCATACAGCGTCTCTATAGTGATGGTGGCAAGTCCGTTATCGGTGGCGTAGCGCTCGGTGTTTTTGCGCGCTTTACCGCGCACAAAGAATGGAATTTTCTTCAGTTCTTTTTCAGCATCTACAGCCCAGCTAAGTGCGCCGGACCGCTCGACTTCAGCGGCAGGCACATCGGCACTGTTGGCAGACTCAGCAGACTGAAAGACCGATGCAGTCACCGCGGCTAATGATTGCGGTGGCGGCTGACCATGACTACCCAAATGTGACGGTGTCGCAGTGCCACTGAACTCAAAGTCTTCGGTAAACATACCGAGCAGATGTTCTTCCAGGCCCATCATTAACGGATGTACCCAGTTATCGAAAATTACGTTAGCACCTTCGTACCCCATTTGCGGCGCATAGCGAGCAGGCACATCTTCGACATGAAATGGTGCGGAAATAACACAACAACCAACGCCAAGTCGCTTGGCAATATGCCGTTCCATCTGCGTACCGAGCACCAGTTCGGGTTCACTGTCGATGACGGCCTGTTCTACTTCGAGGTAGTCATCTGTTATAAGTGCATCGACACCGTAGCGTCTGGCGCTCTCGCGAACATCGCGTGCAAATTCGCGACTGTAGGTACCGAGCCCGACGACTTCAAAGCCAAGCTCGTCTGCTGCTACTTTGGCTGCAGCCTGTGCGTGAGTGGCATCACCAAAAATAAACACACGCTTGCCAGTCAGGTAGTTTGAGTCAATAGAGCGTGAATACCACGGCAGGCGCGATGCATCAGCATTGAGTACCGGTCCGGCATCGACACCAACGGCATCGGCGACTTCCTGAATAAACTGTCGTGTCGCTGTGACACCAATAGGTACGGTGCTGATGCAGGGTTGGCCGAATTCACGCTTCAGCCAGTCACAGGCTGCACGCCCTACTTCCGGATACAAACAGAGATTGACACTCGCCTCAGGGAGTTTGGCAATGTCTTGCAGCGTGGCTCCCAGTGGTGCAACCGCATTAACCTCAATACCCATAGTGTTAAGCAAACGGGTAATTTCGGTAACATCGTCACGGCTGCGAAACCCCAGTGAACTAGGTCCAATCAGATTCACCAGCGGACGTGGATTACTCGGAGCACTGGCGGTGTCACCTTGTTCTCTGCGCGCTTTAGCCTGAGGTAACAGTACCGCACGCACCAGCGCATAAAGTGTTTCACTGGCACCATAGTTTTCTTTGCGTGCATAAGCCGGCAACTCCAGCGCCACCAGCGGTACGTCGAGCGACATGCCGTGCGCCAGCGCTCCGGGCTGATCCTGTATCAGTTCCGCCGTGCAGGATTCTCCAACAAACATCACTTCAGGTTTAAATCGCTCAGCAGCATCTTTAACAGATTCGACAAACAGATTGGCAGTATCACCACCAAGATCTCGCGCCTGAAATGTGGTGTACGTTACCGGCGGACGATGATCCTGCCGTTCGATCATCGTAAACAACAAATCTGCGTAAGTGTCACCCTGAGGTGCGTGCAACACCAGGTGCGCGTTATTCATTGAGTTAGCGACACGCATTGCACCGATATGCGTTGGCCCTTCATAAGTCCACAGCGATAGCTTCATGCCGGCACACTCAGCAGCTTGCGCCGTTTTAAGGGTTTGGAAAAAAGTGCAGCAAGATCAGCCGCCTGTTCAAATCCGTGAATCGGGCTGAAGACCAGTTCGATACTCCATTTGGTAGCAAGCCCTTCCGCCTCAAGCGGATTGCCAAGCCCCATTCCACAGACAGTCAAATCGGGCTTGTCGTTACGCAGCCTGTCGAGTTGTTTGTCGACGTGTTGTCCCTCTGTCAGGCGGATGCTGTCGGGTAGTTGATCGAGTTCGCTCTGCACCAGTTGCCTGTCGAGAAATGGCACGCCGACTTCGATGATGTCCATGCCACACTCGCGGTGTAGAAATCTCGCCAGTGGTATTTCGAGTTGTGAATCAGGCAAAAACGTCACTGACTTTCCCGACAGTTGTGGCACCACTTTTTGCAACGCGGTGCGAGCGCGGGCTGTTGGTGCTTCCATGACACTATCAAAAGTTTCAGTGCCCACATTAAACGTGTTGGCAATAGCGTGAAACCACCGACGCGTTCCTTCCACACCGAATGGAAAACCTGCATCAATGGGTGTTGCACCCATTCGAATCAGTTGCCGCAGTGTGTCACCAACAAAAGGCTGCGCAAGCACCACATGGGTGTGCTGATCAATGACCGGTAGCTCTGATGCCCGCTTCGCCGGCAGAAATACCACCTCGTCGATACCGAGTTGCTCGAATAAGCGAGTGAACTGATCTTCAACAATGTCTGCAAGCGTGCCCAGCACCAGTAACCGTGTCGCAGTTTGTGTTGACACAGGTTGCGACGGGATACTCTCGACCAGAGCTTTCAGGCACTGATCTTCGCCCTGTGTAAACGTGGTTTCTATGCCGCTGCCACTGTAGCTTAATACCCGTAACTGTCCCTGGTACGACTGGCTTAGCCGTGTCGCTGCAGTGGCCAGATCGAGCTTAATAACTTCCGACGGACACGAGCCCACCAGAAACAGCGTTTTAATTTCCGGACGCCTTTCGTGCAGTTGTTGCACGACTTCGTCTAATGAGTCGTTGAAGTCTGCATGACCGGACAGATCCCGATCATCGAGAATTGCAGTACCAAAGCGAGGCTCGGCAAATATCATTACCCCGGCGGCTGACTGCAGCAGATGTGCACAGGTGCGGGAGCCGATCACCAGGAAAAACGCATCCTGCATGCGACGATGCAGCCAGACAATGCCGGTCAGGCCACAAAAAACTTCACGCTGTCCGCGTTCCTGAATAGCCGGAATCGGCGCTGACTTCGATGCCCACTGTACCGGCACCTCAGCTATTGATTCGTTGATTGCTCCGTCCATCTAAGGCACCTGTACCGCGGAACCGACTGCTACAGTGCGGTGTTTGGTTTTGCGCGCCAGCCTGAACTTGATTAAAAACTGTGCAGCGTTGATGACATAGGCGAGATAAGCGACCAGTGCTACCCACATCATGGCCGTTGCCGATATCGATGAACTAAACCAGCAATACAGGTAGGCGGTATGCAAAGCGATAACCAGCATGCTGACTACGTCTTCCCAGAAAAATGCCGGCGCGAAGAGGTACTGGCCGAACACCACGCGCTCCCAGATCGCACCAGTCACCATGATTAGATACAGCAGCGCAGTCTTTAACAGCACAGAGGCTGTTGCCACTTCGTAGCCCTGACCGGTGAGCAAAAATCTACATATCAGCAGCAGACTTATCAGGAATACAAAGAACTGCGTTGGGGCGAGCAGGCCCTGTACTACGGTCCAGCGAGTACTGTCGCGTCGTGCCCGTTGTTCAGGTGTGTACAACTCGCCTGCTAATTTCAATGACACCCCTCCCCGTTCCGACCAATTGAACACAAGATGTCCGGCAGTCTACGAGAGTTACTTTAGAACTGTCAATATTATTTGACGTCTATTTAATTTGACATTTTGCTAAGGTTCGTCATATCTTCAACTGGCTCTCTGTTTGCCTGCACAACTTCCCGAAACCTGAATCTCTGTCTTTAACAACAGTGAGATACGTGACAAATGATCGCTCAGCAAAGCAACGCCTACAGCGCCCGGACTGCCCGACCCTGTCAAGCAGACTGGACGCTAATTGAGGGCGGGTCCTTGAGTCGCATCATCAACAGGCGCATACTGGCGGCTGTAGCGGCGATACGGGGGCCGCGACAATGCCAGGCAGCAGTCGAAAATCTTACGGGGGCGAGATAATGGGATCAGATGGCAAGCAAGCACCAACAGCAACTCAATCGATGGAACAACGCACCCCGCCCGATAAACTTGAACTGGCCATCGAAGCCGAGATTATCCCAACGCTGCTGAAACAACTGGCGAAAGACATCACAGACCCTGCCGGCGAGGACCCGGCTCGCAAGGACAATGGTACCCAGATGACCTGGCTGGAATCGGTGGCCTATCATCGCAGCCCTCAGGAATCCGCGGGCCAAAGTGCACCCTACACCGGTAAGGCCGCCCCATACCAGGCACAACGGATTGCCCCGGAAGATTTCGCCAACATGGTGATAGCGGACAGCGAAGAACCCTGCAAACAAGCTTTACAGCAGTTGCGGGCTGACGGCATTGACGACAAAACCATACTGCTTGAACTATTGGCCCCTACCAGTGCCGAACTTGGCAGACGGTGGGAACAGGATCTGGCTGATTTTGCAGACGTGACAATCGGCGTGTGTCGTTTGCACCAGTTGCTGCGCCTGATGCATCCACAGGACATGCGCACGCTCGACGGTAGCGCACATGGCGGGCGTGTCCTGCTAACCACAGCACCCGGAGAGCAACATTCATTCGGGTTGCTAATGGTAGGCGAGCTACTGTTTCGTGCCGGCTGGTACACAGACATCGACATAGATTCAGTGGTTGATCAAATCAGACAGAAGGTTGCAAAGCAATGGTATGAGCTCGCGGGAGTGTCTGTTAGCGGTGAAACGCACATAAAGACAGCAAAAGCGCTTATCAAAGATATACGCAAGCATTCGTGCAACCCGGACATCGCAATAGTCGCTGGCGGTTCGCTTATCAACGCACAACCAGGCATCGTTAGCAATCTGGGGGCCGATCAGGCTATCACTGCCGACGACGATCCGGCGCTGGCGACAGCGCGTTATCAACCCAGTGCCCGCCGGATCTGATATTACAGAACAAACGGACTATAAAGACACACACTCGTCGCCTTGCGCCAGGTTTTAACTGATAAGGAAACTGTGAACAAAAAGAGCAAACAAACCAAACAGCCACTGCCTCAGCAGGCACTGATGGCTGTACTGCAGCGGACTTCCGACTGGCTGTTCGTGCTGCAGCGTGACGGTACGCTCAGCCACGTGGAATATCAGGCCGATCGCGAACCTGCGGTGAACTTTCGTAAGTGGGAGGGACGATCCTTCCTCGATACTGTTACCGTTGAGAGCAAGCCGAAAATCGAAGAGCTGCTCAAAGAAACTTCCGCTGACATAAGCCGCTGGCGTCAGGTAAACCACCCGTTACCCGATGCACCGGACCTGCCCGTGCGATACAGCGCGTTGTCGCTCGACGACGACAGCGTGATACTGGTAGGCCAGAATGTCGATTCAATGGCTCAGCTGCAGCAGCGGCTGGTGCAGGCGCAACGGGCACTCGAAACTGATTTTGCACGCATGGCGCAGGCACAATCGCGCTACCAGCTGGTGTTTGATTTATCCGCAGAAGCACTACTTTCGGTGGACGTTAGCAGCCGTAAAATTCTCGATGCCAACCCGGCTGCGCAACGCTTACTCGGACCCTACATCGCGCCACTAAAGAACAACCGTTTCCCTACCGGCTTCGACGATGCCAGCACCACTGCCCTGGAAGATCTGCTGCAACAAGCGGAGCTGACCGGTCGTGCCGATGACGTGGCCATCGCCAGTAATGATCAGCGTCGTTCGTTTCTAGCCTCTGCAGCGCTGCTGCGAGACCGGCAGGAAAGCATCATTATGGTGCGATTGTCGCCCATGAATGAAACTGACAAAGAAAACATGGCGCGTTTAACACCGACGCTGTTTGAATCAGTGGTGGCAAGTTCTCCCGATGCCATACTCATTTGCGACGAGAGCGGGCAGATCCTGTCAGCCAACGAAGCGTTTTCTCACATGGCGCAGTTACCATCTGCAAGAGCCGCCATTGGTAAACCGGTGAATCAGTGGCTGGGCCGCAGCGAACTCGACCATCGATTGTTATCGCAAAATCTGAAAGAGCAAAGCGTGTTGCCCAAGTTTTCAACAATTATTTCCGGTGCTCACGGCCTTAGCACCGACGTAGAGATATCGGCAGCCCGGATAGAAGATCCCAGATTCCCGCATGTATTGCTGGTGATTCGCAATGTACAAAGCCGCCTGCCATCGGCCGATGAAATCATGGTCCCAACGCCCGGCGCACCGCTCAAAGAGCTTGTTGGTCGCGTGCCGTTAAAAGAACTGGTGCGTGAATCGACCGACCTGATAGAGAAGTTGTGTATTGAATCAGCACTCGAAATGACCAGCGACAACCGCGCATCAGCCGCGGAAATGCTTGGCGTCAGTCGCCAGAGTCTCTATACCAAGCTCCGACGATTCGGTATCGCCGAACACAATGCTGAGCAGGAACAACAGCCGTAACTTCCAATTGACACTCAATATGTCAATTATAGTTGACAGTTAACGGTCACACATATAAATTGGGGGCATGTCTATACCGCCCCTCAGTGCTGTAGTTGAGCTGCTCAAGCCAATTACCTGGTTCCCGCCCATGTGGGCATTTGGCTGCGGTATTCTTTCTATCGGCGCCCCGCAAATCGACAACCACTGGCTGATACTGCTGGGCATTTTGTTGTGCGGCCCGATGGTCTGTGGTGCAAGCCAGGTCGTTAACGACTGGTTTGATCGGCATGTTGATCGTATCAATGAACCCAACCGGCCTATTCCGTCCGGCCGCGTCTCCGGCCGCTGGGGGCTGTACATCGCCATACTCTGGACTGCACTGTCAATGCTGGTGGCAAGCGGCCTCGGCACTATCGGCTTAGTCACCGCAGCATTTGGATTGTTACTGGCCTGGGCCTACAGCGCACCACCGGTGCGGCTGAAACAAAACGGCTGGTGGGGAAACGCAGCAGTTGCAGCCTGCTATGAAGGACTGCCCTGGTTTACCGGTGCGGCGATTATGGCCGCCGCCCTGCCAGACCCTACCATTCTACTGGTCGCGTTGCTGTATAGCATTGGTGCGCACGGGATCATGACCCTTAACGATTTTAAGTCAATTAAAGGCGATCTCGAACTCGGTATACGCTCACTGCCGGCACAGCTGGGTGTAACACGTGCCGCACAACTGGCCTGTGTGATGATGGCCGTACCTCAGGTAATCGTTGTCGCATTATTGTTTATGTGGCAACAGCCGGCACATGCAGCCGTCGTAATGTTTTTATTGGTGACGCAACTGGTGTTAATGCATCGGTTTTTATCTGATCCGCAAAAGCGGGCAATCTGGTATAGCGCGTTTGGCGTCACGCTTTACGTGCTGGGCATGCTGGTTACTGCATTCGCGTTGCGTATTCATACCGGCGCTACTTAACCGGGTTACACAGGAGGAGTCTATGCACAGGCAAACACTTGGTTGGTTCGGCATTATCCGACTTGGTCTGGTTCAGACCGCACTCGGGTCAATGGTAGTGTTAACCACCTCTACCTTAAACCGTGTCATGGTGATTGAACTTGCGCTGGCCGCCATGCTGCCGGGTGTACTGGTGGCACTGCATTATGTTGTACAACTTACGCGGCCACGGATGGGACACAGCTCGGACACCGGCGCTTATCGCACACCGTGGATTATTGGCGGCATGGTGGTACTGGCTGCGGGTACTATCGCTGCCACAGCCTCTACCGCACTGATGGCGACACACCTGGCGCTGGGGATTCTCTGTGCAACTGTTTCGTTTACGCTAATTGGTCTTGGTGTAGGTGCTTCCGGTACGTCGCTACTTGCACTGCTTGCCTCGCGGGTTGATCCGCATCGACGGCCTGCAGCAGCAACTATTGTCTGGGTAATGATGATTGCGGGCTTCGTGATTACAGCGGCAACCGTGGGAGCCAACCTCGACCCGTTCAGTATGTCCCGACTATTGGTGATTACGACGATCGTCAGTGCAATCGCCATAGTTGTCGCCATACTTTCCATTGCAGGTATTGAAAGACGATTTAAAGCAGTTGAAAGTTCGTCGACCTCTCGTTCCAAAACCGATTTCAAGACTGCCCTGCAGGAAACCTGGCCCGTCAATTCACGGTATTTGTTTTTATATCCATGCTGGCCTACAGCGCACAGGATTTAATTCTCGAGCCATTTGCCGGCGCGGTATTTAACTTTACCCCGGGTGAGTCAACACAGCTCGCAGGCGTACACCACGGCGGTGTGTTACTCGGTATGATACTGGTGGCGATTATTGGTACTCAACTCGCTAAACGCGGCTACGGCAACCTGAAGCTGTGGTGTGCCGGCGGATGTATTGCCTCTGCGTTTGCGCTACTGGCACTGGCTTACGGCGGCATGCAGGGCTCAGGTTTTCCGTTAAAGCAGGCAGTCTTTGCACTGGGTTTAAGTAACGGTGTTTTTGCCGTCTCTGCCATTGGTTCCATGATGTCACTGGCAGGTGCCAGCCAACCTCGCCGCGAAGGAATACGCATGGGAGTCTGGGGTGCAGCACAGGCACTGGCTTTTGCCATTGGCGGCTTTGCCGGTACTGCCATGATTGATCTGGCACGCGCCCTGATCGACAACACCTCTGTGGCTTACGCAGCGGTGTTTGCAGCTCAGGCCGCATTGTTTGTTGTATCCGCCGTGCTTGCCACGAACCTGTCTACTGAAAGAGAGCCCGAACATGCCGTCGCACTTTGATGTCGTTGTTGTAGGCGGTGGGCCTGCAGGGGCTACTGCAGCTCATACCCTTGCTGTCGCCGGCCATCGCGTCGCGCTGCTCGACAAGCCGGGGCGGATTAAACCCTGCGGAGGTGCCGTACCACCTCGTTTGATCAACGACTATGAAATACCCTCGGCACTGATTGAAGCACGGGCAAGTTGCGCGCGCATGATTTCACCAACTAATGCCAAAGTGGATATGCCAATCGATGGTGGCTATGTTGGCATGGTTGATCGGGAACATTTTGATGAATGGCTTCGTTGCCGCGCACAACAGGCCGGTGCCACACGCATAGATGGCGCATTTGTTACGCTGCAGTTGGAAAAAAATCAAACCGTACACAAAGTAAATTATCTTCCTGCTGCACAGTCACGCGAAAATAAGCAAACCGAAAGCATTACCGCGAGCTATGTGATCGGTGCAGATGGGGCCAACTCTTCGGTCGGTAAGCAATTTGTTAAAGGTGCAGATAAAATCCCTTTTGTGTCAGCCTATCATGAAATTGTTCGATCACCGGGCGACGATAACTTCGATGGCAAACGTTGCGACGTATATTACCAGGGCCGTATCTCACCTGATTTTTACGGCTGGGTGTTTCCGCATGGTGATGTCACCAGCATCGGTGTGGGCAGTGCGGTAAAAGGTTATAAACTGCGTAATGCCACCACCCGGCTGCGCGAGGCGTCCAACCTCGCTAACGCTGAAACAGTTAGACGCGAGGGCGCGCCTATCCCTCTTAAAGCGCTAAAGTGCTGGCACAACGGACGGATTATTTTGTGTGGAGATGCTGCGGGGGTGGTAGCACCGGCCTCCGGTGAAGGGATTTACTATGCCATGCGCAGCGGCGAGCTGGTTGCCAACGCAGTGGGCATGGCACTAGCGACTAACAATCCGGCCGCGCTTAAAACTGCCCGTAAGTTATTTGCAAAAGAATGCGGTCGGGTGTTTTTTATTCTCGGTATTATGCAACGCTTCTGGTATCGGGCGGATAAGCTGCGTGAGAAGTTTGTGCACATCTGTAAAGATCCCGATGTACAGCGATTAACCTGGGAGGCTTACATGAACAAAAAACTGGTACGGAAAAAGCCAATGGCACACGTCAGAATATTCTTTAAAGATCTGGCCCATTTGATTGGTGTAGCTCAGGTACGATGAATAGCTCAGGCTCTCTGAGGTTTGGATAACAGTCCAACACAGTGATCGCAGAATATGTTTGCAAACTATTCACTATCTACCATTGTTACAGTCGCTTTACTTATTTCGATAGTGGCAGTCGTCGGTGCGTTGTTTACACAGATTGGGCCGTGGTACATCGGGCTTAAAAAACCCGACTGGCAACCACCCGACTGGTTATTTGCACCAGCATGGACCGTTATTTTTATCTTAACCGGCTACGCTATAGATAGTTACACCAACGCCCCCGAAGCGGCACGCAAGGCTGTCATTGTTGTGTTCGCGATTAACGCAGTGTTGAATGTATTGTGGAGCTTTTGTTTTTTTACGTTAAAAAGCCCGATGCTGGCACTTTATGAAGTCGTGCTGCTGTGGCTGTCGATTGTTTCGATCATGGTCGTCATCGCTCCATTTTCGCCGTATGGTGCGCTGGCCCTGCTGGCCTATCTGGCGTGGGTAAGTTTTGCAGCATTTCTTAATTTCACAGTGGTGAAATTGAATGGACCGGGTGTAACCCGGTAAACCACCAGGGTCTGCGCTGAAAGGCTCTGCTTCTGCGAACATAACGGATTGCTTCTGCCAATCGTTTTATTTTCGCAGTCTTTTAATTCACCGGGTGACAGTGAACAATGAAAGAAACATCGCCCCCAATAGCACACGCTGATTCAGGCGCGGCGCAAGGTTTGCTAGAGCGCTTTCCGCACGACCCACCTGCGAGTATGAGCACCGACTCCTGTAAACCCGGGTTCATCGATCGTTGTCGACTACGCTGGCATGCGCGGGTATCAGCGCTCATGTCCAGCCCGCGCTTTATGAACAGTGCCCTTTCATTCTGGCCGACGCGACTTATCGCACGCCGTCAGGCCAGTGAATTGTTTGACCTTGTCAGTGGCTTTGTTTATTCACAGGTGCTAAGTGCCGCAGTGAAGTTACAGCTGTTCGATGTGCTAAAACAACCTAAGTCGCTTAGTGCTGTCTGCGTTGAGACAGGGTTGTCTGCAACTGCCGCTAAACGATTACTGCGTGCGACAACGGCGCTTAAACTCACCAGTGCTCTGCCTGCAAACCACTACGGGCTTGGACGACTGGGCAATGCGATGATTGGAAATGCCGGTTTGCAGGCACTGGTGGCGCACCACGATATGTTGTACCGCGACCTGTCTATGCCTGCTTCACTATTTACCGACCCGGGTTCGACTCGTCTCGGTCAGTACTGGGCCTATAGTCGTGCCGATCAAACAACAACCGATCAAACCACCGCCAATGAAGTGTCGGACTATTCGAGTTTAATGGCAGCGTCACAGCCAATGATTAGCGAACAGGTGCTGCATAGCTATTCGTTTTCGTCCCATCAAAGCGTGATGGATGTTGGTGGCGGAACCGGACGGTTTTTGCAGGCACTGCGGCACCGGTACCCGGAGCTGCAGCTGGGGTTGTTTGACCTGCCGGCGGTTAATGAAGTTCGCGATAGCGCAATGCTCAGCCAGCTAAACATCGAGCAGCACAGCGGGGATTTTCTGCATGACCGGCTGCCGGCTGTTGCCGATCTCATCACGCTGGTTAGAATTCTGCACGATCACAATGATGCGGCAGTCATGGTGCTGCTGAAAAATATTTATCGAGCACTTCCAAAGCAAGGCACGTTATTGATAGCCGAGCCGATGTCTGACGGTGCCGGCGCTGAACGAGTCGGCGAGGCCTATTTTAATTTGTACTTTCTGGCCATGGGTAAAGGCGAACCGAGAAGCTCAGCACGGCTGAACACCATGTTACTGGAGGCGGGTTTTACAGAAGTCCGTATTGTTAGCACCCGGTTACCGCTACTGTGTACCGTAATGACTGCAAAAAAAAGCGCTTAACGCTTGTTGCTTTCATCACTCACAGTGTCTGGTCGCGGTGTTTCACCCGCTACCGGTGTCAGACCGTAATGCTTCGCCAGCTGCCAAACGTGCTGCGGCACCATGGCACGCAACTGTTTTGGTTTTTCACGTCGCAAGTGCAAGATTGATTCGATTGCTTTCATCTCCACCCGCGCCCGCGCGAACTCCATACCACGCGGGCCGATGCGTGGCATGAGAAAGGCCATCACCGGTCGCAGCCAATCCGGCATGGTACGCAGTGGTAAGCCGCCGGCGGCACGCTCGACATTGCTTTTAAACCCGGCAACTGCATTTTTTCGCTTACCGGCGGAGCCCGGTGTTTGCAGTTCTATTTCTTCACCCAGCAAACTGAGTAGTTTCGCACCGCGTTCATTTCGCACGATAAGCCACTGATCGCCCTCGCCGCCCATGTAACCAACAGTTATGTCTGCCAGTGAGTTGGTGTAGTCAACACATGTGCGGCAGGTAAGCGGGAAAAAGTCACCCGGCAGGTTTGCCAGTGGCAATTTCAGGAATGGGATGGTTTGCTGGTGACCGTCATCGAAACGCAGCTCAACGTGGTAGTCTGCACGAAACTCAAGGTAATTGATGGTTTCAGGTTGCGGGCTGAGTAAGCTCAGAAAATGATGAAAGTTTTCTGTGGTGGTATTGTCAGAACAAGGTGTACCGATAACAAATAGTTCATCGAGTTGTTGTTTAGCCTGCAGTGCACGCAACGCATACACCTGGCATGGAATACCAATAACCGCGAGCTTGCGAATACCACGTTGCTGAACTTCATCCAGCAGGGTAAGTAAAGGTGCGTAGCCCATTCGCATGCCACGCGCCTGCTGGAGATCTTCGCTGCGTGTCAGTAGTACCGGTACCGGTTTCCAGCGATCTTCTGTATCCGGCACGACTGTTAACACGGCTTCGACCCGCCCGGCGTCTAGCAACACTTCGGCGAGTCGCGTGGTAATACCAGTCCACTGAGCTCCTGTGGCCGGCTTTTTGAGCCGTGCTTTAAAGATCTTTTGGTGTACGCCGAAAAACGCCTCGTCGCCGCCGGCTCTTGCTCGACCGTGAACCCGCTGCTCCTGCATCGGATAGTCAGGCTGAATAAACTGACAGGCTCTGCCGCAGTCACCCGGAGATGCTCCGCGCGAAACGCCGCAATCGGTGCACATGGATCGATACGGCGCAGGTGCATCCGCTACAAAACGGGTCACAGCTGACTGATTTTTTTCGGGTATGTCTATACTCAACCTGCCCTCCTGGTACCTCCCAGCATACCACCTGGCAGAAGACTCGCGCTGATCTATCACTATCAGGCTGGCAACCGTGCCACGTAAGCTGCGTGCCGCAAAAACCGGTATACTTGTAGATGTGGCAACACAACCGCTTAAGCCTGACCTCATACTGACACTGGACGCGACCGGTGTGATTCAGGATGCGCGTGTCAGTCCTGCCGACATTGATTCCTTTTCATCCGTGAGCCTGATCGGGCAGCGCTTGTGTGACACGTGTGAAACCTCCAATGCCGCCAAGGCAGAGCGTCTGGTGCAGCAGGCTATTGAGCACGAGATCTGCGGCTACAGCCAGATTAATCAGAAATTACCCGGTGGTGACAGCGCCTTGTTTGAATTTGTTGCGGTTCGCGGTGACTCAGGGCAGCTGACCGTGATTGGCAAGAATATGCAAACGGTGGTCAGAATCCAGGAGCGACTTCTGGCCTCGCAGCGTGCGATCGAATCGGAAATCTGGAAACTTCGGGAGTTAGAGGCACGCTACACCACCCTGGTCAATGCAAACTCAGATGCTGTGATCGTCGTGCGCGACCCCGATCTGCAGGTGATCGACGCCAACACCCAGGCGCGGCGGAATATCGGCCTCAGTGTTGGAGACAGTATTTCAGAGCTGGTGTTATCGGAACACGACAGTAACAGGCTGCAACAGCTCATCGAAACTGCACGTCAGTCTGGTCGTGCACCGTTGAGTATTATGGTCGCAGGGGTTGCACAGGAAAGCTGGCGACTGCGCGTTTCCTGTTATTCGAGCAACGCCAGCGTGCAATTTTTGTTGCAGTTCTCGGTACACAATCTGACGAGAAGACTGGGCAATGCCGAAGCGCTTGACGGCATTAGTTTTAGCGATATTCTGACGCATCTGCCAGATGGTATGGTGGCAGTTAACGCTGACGACATGATTACCCATGTGAACCAGGCTTTCGCAACGCTCGTAAATCAGCAAAACCATGAGCAAATGCTGGGTGAGCCGATTCACCGTTGGTTAAAAACTTCCGACAGCACCATAAGCGTTCTGCGTGACCGGTTGTCTGCCGAGGAGCGCATTAGCGATTTCCCCGGGTACGTTCACACAACAGACAACACCGAGCGGCAGCAGGTAATACTCTCGGCAAAGCGGCTGGCCGCTGACGAGACCGATTTAATGTTAATGGTGGTAAGACCGGTAGCTGCCTGACGGGGGGAGACAGCATGGATCTTTGTAACGTGGAGTACAGTCACCTTGAGTAATCGCGTTTTGCCATTTCAACGCAGCGGCACCCGCTTTGGTCGTGCCGACACGTCGAATTGCGAACGCGAAAAAATTCATCTCCCCGGGTCTATTCAGCCACACGGCGCATTGCTGGTAGTCGATGAATCATCACTGATCATCACTCATGCAAGTCACAACGCAGCGGCCCTTTTACTCGGCGATGCGAAAGTCACCGTCATAGGTCGATCGCTAACCGAACTTTCCTCGGGCCTGGCCACCTCGTTTGCCACAACTACAGCACGCAACAACAACACCCAGCCTGTAGCCATTCTGTGTGAGTTATCACAACCGTTCGATTGTCTTATGCATCAGGAGTCTACCGGACAATGGATTCTGGAGTTTGAACCCACAGAGACAATCAAACCCGCACTGACAAATCTGCTGCAGCAGGGAATTAATGACATTACCGATGCAGCCTCCCTGCAATCCCTGTGCGATACGGTAACGAAACTTTTTAGTGCGTTGTTTGGTTATGACCGTGTGATGGTGTATCGCTTTGCGTTTGAAGGGCATGGTGAAGTCTTTGCAGAAAAGTGCGAAACAGATATGGAAGCGTATCTGGGCAACCATTATCCGGCTTCCGATATTCCGCAAATAGCCAGAGATCTATACAAACTGACCCGCGTGCGTATGTTGCCTGATGTTGACTATCAGCCCTGCACCATTCGCCCGAGAGCAGCAGTTGGTGAAGTCGACGACCTTGACATGACGCACTGCCATTTGCGTAGCATGTCTCCCATACACCGCCAATACCTGACCAATATGGGGGTACAGGCAACACTGGTTACGTCACTGGTGTGTGGCGACAAACTGTGGGGGCTAATCACCTGTCACCATCGGAGTCCGAAGTATATCGGTTACGAATGCAGGTTACTTGCTGAGTTGCTGGCAGAAATAACCGCCACACGAATTGCGGCCCTCGAGGGGCTGTCACGTGCGCGCGCTGAACAAGGGGTTCAACAATTCGAACAAAGCCTGATCGAGGCCATCTCGCAGGACGGTGACTGGACTTCCACACTGGTCAATCAAAGTAACAAGCTTTTGCGACCACTCGACGCGATTGGCGCTGCACTAATGCACGACAATCAGTTGCTGCGTATCGGCATTACACCATCGGAAACCGATATCCGTGCGCTAACCCACTGGCTCGATATGCAGCATGACGGCACGATGTATTTTAACAGCTCGATCGGCCACGAAGACCAACAGTTTGAAACACTGGCTGCAGTGACACCCGGCATACTGGCCTATCCGCTGTCCAGCCTGCCCGGTGAGTATCTTATCTGGTTTAGGCCCGAGCGTGTGCGCACGATCTGCTGGGGAGGCCAACCGGACAAACAAACCGGTGACGAGCTCACACCGCGAACCTCGTTTGCCAAGTGGAAAGAAGAGCTAAAAAACACATCAGAACACTTTAACGAGAGCGCGCTTGCGGTCGCACAACTCATGGCAGCTTCAATTATCGATGTGATACAACAGTTTCATGCGATGCGCGTAATGATTGCACACGATCAGCTTGAAACACTCACCGACCAAATCTCTGGCTCTGAGCTACCGGCGCTGATTGCAGATGCCAACGGAAATATTCTGTTACGCAACAATGCGTTTGACAATCTGCTGTGGAGAGACGGCCCACCAATTCCACATATATCTGATTTACCCCGATACTTCGAAGAGCAGGCTTTTGCCAGTCAGTATTTCATGGCTCTGTTACAACGACAGCAACCATGGCATGGCAGCGCTACGCTGGACGGAAGACAAGTGTTAATTCGCGCCGATGCCGTGTTAAATAACAGCAATAAACTACTCGGCTATGTAATTTTGCTGACCGATATCAGTGACAGACAGATGGCTGAAAACGCAAGGCGCCGGTTTCCGAAAAATACACTGGAGCAAATTGGCGATATATCCGAAGATATAGACGGACCGGGCAAGTTTTTGTACGAATCTTTGCTGCAGGCTGTTGTGGAAAATGCGCAACTGGCAGCGATGGAAATTACCGATGGTATCGATGTTAAAAGAATTCCAACCATGCTCGAAGGCGTTGAAGCATCGGTATCACGAACCTCAAAGCTAATTGGCGATCTCATCAGACACGCCGAAGTTTCTGTCGAAAACAAATCGCATTAACTCGTTTTCGCCGTTTACCCGATTATTCCGCTGCCGCCGCCTCTATCGACAACTCAATGTTATGTTGAAACGCAGCCAGCGCTTCTTCGATTACCTCGTTGACCTGCTCAGACGAGAGCGCGCAACCATTGATCGCAGCGCGCAGAGCTTCACGGTGCTGTTGCAGTGACAGCCCCTGATCGAACTGATACCAGGACAACTGTTGTGCCTGCAATCCAAGACTGGATTGTAATCGGCGGCGCAAAATCTGACCGCCGTAAAGATCGCCCAGGTAGCGTACATAGTAATGCGCAATGAGCGGCTTACTGTTGTTGCGCACCAGTGAGTCTATGCGATCGCACTAGAGCTGTGTTGCAGGCAGCACCGGCAGTGTTGATTCCCAGTTGGTGCCAACTATCGCCGTAAGATCACTGGCAATGCTCGGGAAGCGCTGCAAAGCGCTGCCCAACGACAAAACTGCAGCCGGCTGCTCAAGCGCGTAATACACCGAAGCCAGATTACGCAGATATCGAACGTAAGACGCCCTGTCAATCGAGCCGGATAATAAAGTAGCAATTACTCCGCTCTGCTCGGCCTGCAGGTGAATACGGCGGGTGGCGTCTCTTAGCTGATCGGTCAGCAGCATTCGTTCGTAGTTAATATTAATCGCTTAATTTTCCAATCAAAAAGACTGCCTGGCGGCGCCCCACTGTCAATTATAATTGACAGTATATTCTGTCCTATTATATTGACTTTTTGGCGTTTTTTTAGTAGGTTTCGAGTAACAAGCGCTGCTGTTGCGTACTGTTGCGGCAAACTGCTGCGCCGAGTATCGGCGTTGGGCCGCCGTATCATGCCACAAATATCTGCCACACCGGAGAATGCCATGACCACGATCACTCGCGCCTATGAATCTGAAGCCGACGCCAGCCAGGCCGTTGAAAAGCTGCAGGCCGCCGGCATCAGTGATACACAAATCAAAGTCATCCGCCCGGCCCAGGCCGAAGCGGCCGCCGCGGACTACCTCAGGGCGGGCAGTCAGCTCGCAAAAGCCTCATCGGTGGAGCCATTTGCTGTTGCCCTTGAGCGCGGACAGACGCTGGTCGCCACCGAAGCAGCCTTTGGCAGTGGCCTGCGCATCTCGCAGATTATGGATGACTGCAACCCGGCCACCCTCGAGACCAAACCGGACGATGACGATCCTTTCCACCGCGGTACACCGATGTCTTTTGTGCTCGGTATGTCGGTGTTAAGCCGAAATAATCCCACTCCGTTGTCGGACTTTCTGGGCTTCAGTACTAAACCACGAAATGACAAATCCCTGACTGCCATCGCAGGAGATGAGCTAGTCGACAACAATCGCCCATACAAGGGATTAATGGGGATGCCGCTGCTGACCGACAGTTCAAATACTTTTTTCTCCCGGTTGGGGTTACCCGATTTGATCAATGAAAAAATGGGCGACAAAACATTTGGCTTGCCGTTACTGAGTAATCGCGCAGCCCCGCTTTCAGGTGCCGTCGGGATGCCAACCCTGTCAGACGGGAATAAGTCACCTTCCAGTTCGTTCGGAATACCAACGCTGGTCAGCGGGAACGGTACTACCCCGGCCGATCCGCCATCGCCCGATCATTAATCGCTGCGGTTGCAGCACCTGCTTCGTTTTCGGCCCGCTTTCGCGGGCCGTGTTCGTTTATGTACGGACATAAAATTAATGTCACTTATAAATGACATATATAAACGTCCATTTATATTGACATTATTTTTAACAGCCTCTAAGGTGGGAGTACGGGCAAATGTCGGCTACCGTCCACCAAGTTCGATCTTACCCGTGACATCGCCTTTTCGTGCCGCTGACAGCTGCGGCGGTTCGGAGAGCTGTTACACAGTGTTCTTGGAGATGAAAATGTCATCAGACTTAAACGATCCGGATCGCGTCTGGCCTACGGGGCTTACCATTCGCGAATCGGAAGAGATTCACAAGCACGTGATAGACGGGTCAAGAGTGTTTTTTGTCATTGCCCTGTTCGCACATATCCTCGCCTTTGCACTATCACCCTGGTTTGGGTGAAGGAGAAACTAGACAATGAACCAAGGTAGAATCTGGTGTGTGGTTAACCCCTCCGTGGGCCTTCCATTGTTCCTCGGTGCAGTTGCGCTTATTTCACTAATCGTCCACTATTCCGTGCTGAGCAATACCACCTGGTTTGCAGCATTCTGGGGCGGATAACCAACCCGATCGGTGGGGGTCGTTCGACCCTCACCGTGAACATTGACATGTCTCGGTATGACTTCCCTTCGACTTCGACTGATTAATCACTGGCGATCCCTGGGCTCTCGCTACTTACCTTTCGCCGATGTTGCAACGGCAGATCTGCCACTCAGTCGCCTGCTCCGCCTTTCTCTGTTTCAAGTTTCTGTCGGCATGACACTCGTGCTACTGGTTGGTACGCTAAATCGAGTCATGATTGTCGAACTCAATGTACCATCGTCGCTGGTTGGCATTATGCTGGCCATGCCGCTTCTGTTTGCACCGTTTAGAGCGCTCGTCGGATTTCGCTCTGACAACCATCAATGCGCCCTGGGCTGGCGACGCGTACCGTTCATGTGGAATGGTACGTTGATGACGTTTGCCGGCCTGTCCATCATGCCGTTTGCGATTCTCGTGTTAGCCGGTGTTGGTGAGTCGGCTAATTTACCCTCGTGGATTGGCATGATCGCAGCGGCAATTGCGTTTCTGCTGGCGGGTGCCGGTGTACACATTGTACAGACCACCGGCCTCGCACTGGCTACAGACTTAACCCCAAGGCAATCACACCCACGTGTAGTTGGGTTTTTATATGTAGCACTGCTGGCCGGCATGCTGGTCAGTGCACTGGCCTTTGGTGTTTTGCTGCATGACTTTTCTCCCGGAAAATTAATACAGGTGATTCAGGGTGGCGCTCTGGTCGCTGTGGTTTTGAATGTTATCGCGATTTGGAAACAGGAAACTCGTCACTCTCGCCAACACCTGCCACAAGATTCTGAGGCAGACTTTTTCCAAACCTTTACCGATTACTGCTCAACAAACAACGCCAAAAGACAACTTGCCGTAGTAGGCATAGGCACCCTTGCCTTTGGAATGGCCGAACTCATACTCGAACCGTTCGGTGGACAGGTACTATCTATGACGGTAAGCAGCACAACCAAGCTAACTGCTCTGCTGGCGTTTGGTGGCCTTACCGGATTTGCCTATGCATCACATGCTCTATCCAACGGACAGAGCCCCTATCGTGCAACATGGAATGGTGCGGCAATAGGTATACCGGGCTTTGTACTGGTGGTTCTTTCAGTTCCTCTGAACAGTACAGAATTGTTTTTAATTGGCAACTTACTTATCGGTTTCGGTGGGGCGCTGTTCGGCCACGGTACCTTAACCGCAACAATGAACAATGCACCGGCAGATAAAACCGGCATGGCACTTGGAGCATGGGGGGCCGTTCAGGCCACTGCTGCAGGCCTTGGAATAGCAATCAGCGGAACACTGCGCGATGTAGTCAATGCGATAAGTAATGGCAACCCGGCTAATGGTTACTACGCAGTCTATGCTATAGAGCTGTGTCTGCTGGTGCTGGCGATTATTGTCATCAAACCATTGCTTAAACGTAGCAGCCCGCCCGATCACCACAAAATCCCGGTGGTCAGATAGCCTAATGAATAAGCTTGAGATTTTGCAAAACCCGCATGAAATACTCAGGCAGGTTGCCAGTCCGGTAGAACGGTTTGACGATAGTATTCAATTAATTGTCGACGACTTGATCACTACACTGATGAGCGTTGGTGGCATCGGACTATGCGCACCTCAGGTCGGAATATCAAAGCGCATTATTATTACCCGACCACATCTGACAGAAGCACCACGCGTCTATATAAACCCGGTCATTGAAGAAGCGACAAGACCCGCGCTTGTTCTGGAAAGTTGTCTGTCCCTTCCCGGCGCCGAGGGCAGCGTAAAGCGCGCCACGAGGGTTAATGTGCAGGCTCAAACCGTGTCCGGCGACAAATTCAGCGAGTCATTGATCAATATGGATGCAGTGTGCGTGCAACATGAGCTTGATCACCTGCAGGGGGTCCTTTTTGTGGACAGGTTATTCTGGTTAAGCCGCTGGCGTATCAGATACTCCCCTTCAACACGAACCTGGTGGAAAACGCATAACTTCCGCACGGTTTAAAACTCCAGACAAGCACGCAGGTACAAATATAGTCAATGACTATGTTTGAGTGACATGAGAGTTGTATAACTTGTCATCTGCAGAATTTCCCCGGAAAAGAAGCTGTCCGTAGTGCAGAGCGCACGAGTGACCTGATAGTACCCAACGATAGCGACCCTGAAATAACAGACCGCTATCGAGAAACCTACCCCGCGTTCTTAGTTTTACTTGTAACCGAACCGAAATCCTTACTTTTGCTGAGTTACGGGTCTCGATCTTTACTGGATCAGAGCAAAGATGCAATCGAATCAGATAGATATGAAGCGGGCTTTGTATGTAGTTTTGCCAGTGGTTACAACTATGGAGATTCAACCGGCTTAACGCACTCCTGCCCCTCATTGGTAGATTTATTTACATAATCACCAACCTGAGTGAACACCAATGCATCATTGCCAGCAGGCTGCATCAGCTCATCCAATGAATCACGATCAGCATCCTGAATCCAGGCACTGGCAGCATTCGATGAACCGAGAATAACCGGCATGCGGTCATGCACCTCACCCATTGCTGTGTTAGCACTGGTGGTAACGATTGAAACTTCCGGCAATTCGCTGTCGTCTTTTGGCTTTTTGTATATCCCGCCAAAGAACATTGCCGGCCCTGCAGATGAAGTTATGTGGTAGGCGGCAACCAACTTCTTGTTTTCGCGTTTCCATTCATAGAAGCCGTTAACTGGAATCAGGCAGCGTTGCTCGGGAATCAGATACCTCCACATATAGGAAGTCCAGACT
>CAYZVB010000001.1:26819-57753 GCA_964481315.1 uncultured Granulosicoccaceae bacterium | reverse complement strand
CACTGGGCATCATGCGCGACATGGGCAACCGCGGAAAAATCGTTGGCGGCTCTATTAAGTTTCGCGGTCGCGACATGGGAGATATGTCAGAGGCTGAACTGCGGGATATTCGCGGCTCTAAAATAGCCATGATCTATCAGGAGCCAATGGCTTCTCTTAACCCGGCCATGAAGATCGGCAAGCAGTTAATGGAAGTGCTGATCATTCACGAGAAAGTCTCAAAAGATGAAGCATACAAGCGTTCACTGGCAATGCTTGAGTCAGTCAAACTACCCGACCCTGCGCGCGTTATGAGCGCCTACCCGCATCAGATATCAGGTGGTCAGCAACAGCGCATTGTGATTGCCATGGCACTGCTGTCGAAGCCCGATCTGTTACTGCTAGACGAACCGACTACGGCACTCGATGTGACGGTTGAAGCGGGCATTGTGCAGCTGATCAAAGAGCTTGCCCGCGAGACCGGCACTTCCATGCTGTTTATTTCGCACAACCTCGGGCTTATCCTTGAAACCTGTGATCGCATTACCGTGATGTACTCCGGTGAGGCAGTCGAAACCGGCACCGTAAACGAAGTGTTCGATCGTATGCGCCACCCTTATACACAGGGACTGTTCAATTCCATTCCATTACCGGGTGCCGACAAAAATACCCGGCCACTGGTCGCCATACCGGGGCAACTGCCACTGCCAATGGAACGACCCCGCGGCTGTAACTTTGGCCCGCGCTGCCCGCACTATGTTGAAAGCATTTGTAACGCCGGTGCTATTTCTATGCAGGAGATTGGTGGTGAAGCCAACCACCGCTCACGTTGTTTACGCATAGACGAGATCGACTGGAATGCAGAACCGGAGCGACCACTGGTGAGTGACCCCGCCGAACCGGGTAACGTGGTGCTCGATGTGCGTGAACTTAAAAAATACTATGACGTGGCTGCCAATAAGATGTTCGGCGGTGGCGACACGCGTACGGTTAAAGCTAACGAATCGATCACGCTGCAGGCAAGAGAGGCCGAAACGGTCGCGATTGTCGGTGAGTCAGGCTGCGGCAAGTCAACACTTGCAAAAGTGTTGCTGGGCCTTGAAACCGCCACCGATGGCGAAGTGATGCTGGGTGCGGTGTCGATTGGCGATACCGACGTAGGCGATCGCAGCACAGACACGGTAGCGTCTGTACAAATGGTTTTTCAAAACCCGTTCGACACGCTCAACCCGAGCCACTCGGTTGGTTCGCAAATCATGCGTACGCTGGAAAAATTCAATATCGGCAACTCGCAGGACGAACGCCGCGAGCGCATGCTGGAGTTGCTCGATCTGGTTAAGCTGCCACGCGCTTTTGCAGAGCGTATGCCGAGACAGCTTTCAGGTGGTCAGAAACAACGCATTGGTGTAGCACGCGCATTTGCCGGCCAGCCAAAACTGGTCGTCGCAGACGAACCGGTATCAGCACTCGACGTGTCGGTACAGGCAGCGGTTACCGAACTGTTAATGGAAATACAGCGCGAAGCTAAAACCACTATGCTGTTTATTAGCCACGACTTATCAGTAGTGCGCTACATTGCCGACCGCGTGGTGGTAATGTATCTCGGCCACATTGTAGAACAGGGCACTACCGACGATATTTTTGCACCACCCTACCATCCGTATACCGAAGCCCTGTTATCTGCAATTCCAATTGCAGACACCAGCGTCGAAAAGAAACAGATCGTGCTGGACGGTGATATTCCCTCAGCGCTCAACCCGCCAAGCGGATGTCCGTTCCAAACCCGTTGCGGACATAAATCAAAGGTTGCCGGTAATCTGTGTGAAAGTGAAATGCCACCGGTGCGTGAACTTACCTCGGGGCATAGCATTAAGTGCCACCTTGGCGATCAGCACTTACAGCAAATGGAACCGGTAATCAGCTTTAATACCGATAAAAAAGCATCATAACTGTGCAGGTTATCTGCGGCCATTAGCCGCAGCAACTGCCACCGGTGCGTCTGCCAATAATTGTTCTGACGTCTGAAACATCAAGCGAAAACTGACGGGCAATTTGCGACAGGCTCTTGCGCTGATACTTATGCAGCATCAGCATGTGGTAGATGTCTTCATCGGTAATCGGTTTTTTGGTGTCTTTGCGATAGTACTTTCTTACTGTTCTCCCGGTCATGGCTTATCGCTCTGTTGTATTAGTTGATTTACCTGCTCACGCGACGGCGCTTCTCTGCCACCGCCTTTGCGGGTACATTTTAACGCGGCTGCAGCACTAGCGAAGCACATTGCATCGTATTCTGTCTGTTGCTCTGCCAGTGCATAAGAAAATGCCCCGTGCCACACATCGCCGGCACCGAGTGTGTCTGCCACGGTAACCGCATACGCCGGAACATGGCGAACAACATCACCGTCAAGATAATAAACGCCGTGCTCACCGTCCGTCACGCAGATAAATCCGTTACAGTGAGAGCGGGCAGCTTGCAATGCGTGCTGTGGATTGCCAATACCGGTAAGCGCCTGCAGCCCCTGCTTCGAAAACGCACAGTGCGAGGCAAGCTTCAGCGCTTCATAGTTTATTGGGGCTTCCACATCAATAACTCCCGGCACGCCCAACCGCTGCGCAAGTTGAAGTGACGCAGTCGTTCCGGCATGCCAGCGCGTATCGGACAACACCGCATCGACCCGCAGTGAGTGCAGCGCTGAGCTATCGTCTGATAAGCCGGCACCGCGGAAATTGACGATTTGCCGCTCCCCCTGATGATTAATCAGCACGGATGAAAAGGATGATCTTGCGTTCGCGGTTACCTGCACCAGGGAACAATCAACACCATCCTTTTGCAATTGCTCGATAATAATATTGCCGAACAAATCATTCCCCACGCGGGCCGCAAGCCTCGCATTACCGCCTAGCCGTGTCACAGCAACTGCCGCATTGGCAGCACCGCCTCCACCGACCATACCGGCACCGCTGGCAATATATTTCTCAGCAAGTTGCGGCAGATCTTCCACGTTAAAGCAAAAATCCACTACCGCCAGACCGACCACCAGAACTGTTTTAATACTCAGCCTCCGAAGCGTTTTTAAACGGTGTGATTTGTGGCACCGTTTTCAGGTCAGTGTAGCGCTAAAGCGGCAAGGTTTCGAACTGAACGCTGCACCGGCCGTGTACATCAAAAACACAAAGCGACAGTGGTTTTTCTGATAGATTGCAACGTAACGCAGTCACACGTAAACCATACCGAGTTCGAGCCGAACATGTTAAGACTGGAAGACCCGCCACTGCTGCGCGGTGAGGCACAATATACTGACGACATTCAGCTACCCAACCAATTGGTGTTGAAAGTATTGCGCTCACCGGTGGCGCACGCCGACATCGTACAACTCGATACCCGCGATGCAGAAGCGGCAAACGGCGTACACTGTGTATTAACGGCAACAACCGAACAAATAGCAGCGCTGCAACCAATGCAGTGCCGCGCATCAATCAAGGGTACACCGTTTAACGAACCACAAAGGCCGGTGCTGGCAGGCACACAGGTTAAACATGTTGGTGAACCGATTGCAGCCGTCGTTGCAGAATCCGAGGCAGCAGCGCAGGACGCACTGGAGAAAATCAAAGTTGGTTTTAACCCGCTCCCGGCGCTTACCGATGTTCAGAACGCCGAAGACTCAACTATATGGCCAGACATTCCCGACAACTGCGCGTTTGAATGGAGCAAAGGTAACGCGGTTGAGACCGACCGGTTATTCGCCTCGGCGGATCACATTGTCAAAGCCACCATAGTGCACCCTCGCATGGCGATTACACCGCTGGAACCGCGAAGCTATGTTGCGCAATACGACAAAACCGCCGACCAGTACACGTTGTACACCCCCAGCCAGGGTGTGATGTCACTGCAGCGGGCGCTGTGCGGCTTTATGAATATTGATACCAAAGAATTGCGTGTGGTTACCCGCGAGGTCGGTGGCAGCTTTGCCGTTAAAATCTGGCCCTATGCCGAACAGCTGCTGACTTTAACGGCAACAAAAATCACCGGGCTTCCGGTTAAGTTTACATCGACCCGATCAGAAGCATTGCAAACAGACATTGCAGGTCGCGGCCGTGTAGATCATGCAGAGCTGGCGCTTGATAAAGACGGAAACTTTAAAGCGTTTCGCATTGAAGCACTGGCCGACATGGGTGCCTACCTGAATGCGGTCGCGCCTTTTGTGGCAACCTCGGGCGCAGTGCGACCTTTCGGACAGGCATATAAATTTCCGGGCTTGCACTACCGGGTTAAGGGGATATACACCAACACCATTCCAACCGATGCTTATCGGGGTGCGGGCAAACCCGAGTCAGCCTGCACACTGGACCGAATGATTGATATCGCCGCTGCAAAACTTAACGTCGATCCGTTCGCACTGCGCAGGCAAAACCTGGTAACGCCTGCCGACCTGCCCTACGACACACCAATGTCAGAAACCTATGATGCCGGTGACTATCCGGCACTTGCCGAAGCACTGCATACAAAGAGTAACTGGAGCTCACTGGATCAACGCAAACACAAAAGCAGACAACAAGGCATGCGACGCGGTGCCGCAGCGGGTTTCTACTTACATGCAACCGGTGGCTCAACTGATGAACGCAGTGAGGTCTGCGCTATGCCAAACGGTGACATCATTGTACGTACCGGCATTCAGGACAACGGTCAGGGGCACCGTACTACGCTGGCTATTGTTGCAGCAGATGCACTTGAGGTAGATATTAACCGTATAAAAGTAGAACAGGGAGATACCCGCTGGCTTAACCAGGGTGGCGGTACCGGTGGTTCTAACCTAATGTCGGTGGTGGCGACAACCGTGCATCGTGCCAGTCACAACATGCTTAGCAAAGCCGGCTCACTGGCCAGTGAACTGCTGGAAGCCTCAGCAGATAATCTGACTTATCATGAAGGCACCTTTACCGATTCGGAATCTGCACAGTCCATTAGCCTTGCAGAAATCGCATTGAGAAGTGCAGGTTCCAATTCTTCATTAGACAGTCAATCCGACGAGCCGCCGGATTGTGTCGGCGCTGCGGAATTTGAAGGCACCCACACAACCTTCCCGACCGGTGCCTGTGCGGTTGAAGTCGAAGTTGATCCGCAAACCGGCAATGTCAACATTGATCGTTACACCAGCATTGATGATCTGGGACAGATATACAACGAGGCAACTGCAACCGGTCAGTTACATGGTGGGATTGCACAGGCTGCAGGTGAAGTGCTGATGGAACAGCTGTTCTACGACAACTCGGGACAACTATTGTCCGGTTCATTAATGGACTACCAGATCCCGCGTGCCCGTGAACTGCCAATGTACGAAACCGGGTTTGCAAAAACAGACAGTCCGAATACCATACTCGGTGCAAAAGGTGTTGGTGAACTGACCGCGATTGGCGCACCGGGGCCGATTCACAATGCGGTTATCGATGCATTAAGCGACTACGGAATTACTCACCTTGATAAGCCGTTAACGCCATTTAAAATCTGGCAGGCAATACAACAGTCGCACACTACCACTGATAACCAATCCCCTGAAAACAACTCCGATGACTGAACATACCGATATAATAATCATTGGTGGCGGAATAGCCGGCACCTCAGCCGCTGCAGCACTCGCAGAAAACGGCAATGTCATTCTGCTGGAACAGGAAGCGCAGCCCGGCTATCACTCGACCGGCCGCTCAGCCGCAACCTTCGCGCCATACTATGGGCCGGAGATAATTCAGCAGTTGTCAGCGTTATCTAAATCGCTGTTAACCGCACCGGCCGCTGAGTTTTCAGCCACACCTTTCACTTCGCCAAAAGGCGAGCTGATGCTTGGTCGTGAGGAAGATAAAGAAGAAATTGAAAAGCATCTTGCACTGGGCATGCAATCACTTAGCCTGCACGAAGCACGCGAGTACGTACCACTGATTCGCGGTGATAACATCTGCGAAATTTTATATACCGACAATATGCTCGACATAGACGTCGACGCATTGCATCAGGCATATATCAAAAGAATTAAAAAACTTGGCGGGCAATTACATTGCAATGCGCAGGTTTCCGGCCTTCACTATGAAAATAAACTGTGGCACGTAAGTACCGGCAATGATGTTTGGCGGGCACCGGTTATTGTTAATGCATCCGGTGCCTGGGCAGATCGCATAGCTGCGATGGCAGGAGCAAAACCAATCGGCATACAACCTAAACGCCGAAGTGCAGCATTGGTACCCTACCTGCCCGACACCAACATGTCTGACTGGCCAATGGTGTTTGGTGCCGCTGAGAATTTCTATTGCACACCGTTTGGCAGCGGGTTAATGATCTCACCTGCCGACACTACACCGGTTGATCCACAGGATGCATGGCCTGAAGATCTTGACATTGCACAGGGCATTGATGAATTTCAAAAGTACATCGACTATGAAGTTGAACGAGTTGATCATCAGTGGGCAGGCTTAAGAAGCTTTGCACCTGACGGAGAGCCGGTAGTGGGTTTTGACAGAGAAGTTGAGGGGTTCTTCTGGTTAGCAGGGCAAGGTGGCTACGGCATTCAAACCTCACCGGCAATGGCAGGACTTTGCAGGCAGATTATTCAGGGCGGTCATTCTGCATGCGGTTGGTTTGAAACCGATGAGTCACAGAGCATAAGACAGCGTGTTGACCCTGGGCGATTCGGCTAATAACAATCAGTTTTGTATATCGAAAAAGCTACCGTTTGCTAAGTGGCAGCGCGCTTAAAGTCTATTGCATACTTACAACCGCCAGTGCCCATTTGACCGATCGCATCGCGGTAGTACCCGGTAGCAGGCGTATCACTGTGATTCGCCAAACGCCCGTCGAAAACGTGATACTCATACGCACCGAAACGTGACCTGCCATTCACGAGGTAACTGCTTTCTTTGGGCACCTCTGCGTAGAACTCTCCGCGGTCATTCAGGTTGGTGGTGAAAGATACGTTGTTATCAAAGGCGATCATACCGCGCACCACACCAATATTGACTTCAATAAGCAGTGCGGCCTGTACTGCACTGCAGGACAACAGGGTATCGTCTGCCGCATACTGCAGCGACGCAGGCTTGTCGATAACGCCAACCCAGCTGCCATCAAACAAGGCACTGGTTGTTCGTTGACTGTTACTGACATATACCTGAGAACAGCCGGCGCAAAACACCAGTGCTGCGTAACATAACTGCGGTGCGCGTTTATTTGATACTGGTCTGCTAGTCACCCGCTTCACCTGCTCCAAAATCGTGCACATGACCGTTTGTCGAAAGCCAGTTGATTAACGGCCCGGATATCGTTCCGATCTATTGCCGAAGATTACTCTGTGGACTAACCAACTACAACGATTTCCAGCCCGTTTGAACAGATCAGAAAAGCCAGCACCAGGAAAACACGCAAGGAAGCAGAACCAGGGAATGAGTTTCGAACCACTGTCTTTTCCGGCAACCTCACGGGCGGAATGCTGCTACGCGCACTTAAGATGAAAGTGGGATGAATTCAGGTTTGCAAACTGTTTCACACTGTTAAATCAGTGCACCTAGCACATAAACTGAGTGATAAAACGTCTACTTTGTAAACCACCGTGAACAGTCCCTGTAGTTTGTTTACAGGGTGCCGTCAGCAACATAAGCTCCAGTTCACGAGAGCCGTACAACCTAATTTAACAGACATAACGAAAAGGAAGTTCCATGCTTATATTGTCAAGAAGAGTCGGTGAAACTCTCACCATCGGCGACGAAGTCACCGTAACTGTACTGGGTGCCAAAGGTAACCAGGTACGAATCGGTATCAATGCGCCCAGAGAAGTTGCAGTGCACCGCGAAGAAATTTACCAGAAAATCGCCGCTCAACAGGACGCTGAGCCGGAAACGGATACTGACGAAGTACAACTGACTGCCAGCGCGGGCTAAGCCGCACTGGCATTTGATAACTGCACCGAATTGCTACCGGTTGTACAGTAACCGGCTGCGCCGAGTTTAGGCCAGCCCCGATTTTACCTTCTCAAGCAACTGATCTGCCCCGCGCGCCAGCAGCCCGGCATCGGTGCCACAGGCGACAAAACTAAAGCCGGTATTGAGCAGATCTGCCGCGAACGCAGGTTCTGTGACCAGCGTACCCGCCGGCTTTCCAAGTGCTGTTACTTTGGCCGCAGCCTCGCGGATTACCTCCCAGACTTCGCTGTCCATCGTTTGACCCAGCTTGCCGAAATCCGCTGAAATATCAGCCGGACCGAAAAACACCCCGTCTACCCCGTCCACTGCTGCGATTTCTTCGACGCAGGACAGCGCTGCGCGGGTTTCGACCTGGACAATCACACACACTTCGTCGTGTATCCGCTGTAAATAATCTTTTTGCCTGCCAAAAGCATTGCCACGGTGTGTCAGTGCGACTCCACGAATACCCTGCGGCGGATACCGGGTTGCGGCCACCGCGCTGCGCGCTTCATCGGCATTTTGCACCATGGGAAACAGCAGCGTCGACGCGCCGAGATCGAGCAGTCGCTTAACCAGCACCGAGTCGTTCCAGTACGGCCGCACCATCGCCACTGTCGGCGAATTCTGCATTGCCTGCAACTGACCAAGCAACGTCGACATGTCACTGGGCGAGTGCTCCATGTCGAGCAATACCCAGTCATAGCCGGCGGTGGCGACGCATTCGGTCGCGTAATTACTGCACAGACTTACCCACAGTCCCAACTGTGGGTTCCCTGCGGCAATAGCGCGCTTGAAAGAATTCTCGGGCATTTGCATTGTTGAACCTCGCGTTATAGGTAAGAATGTCAGTAATGACAATCGTACCATGTCATTCCCGACAACCCACCTACCCATCGCGGAGCCACCATCATGCAAGCGGCCACTACAGCAACTGACTACAGCTACGCCACAGAGCGACAGGAACTGGCTGCCGCACTGCGCTGGGCTGCCCGTAACGGTTTTAACGAAGGGGTGGACAACCACTTTTCTGTCGCAGTTGCAGATGACACCGGACAAGTGAACGGCAACCGGTTTCTGATCAACCCGTATGGCTGGCACTGGTCTGAAGTGACCGCATCTTCGATGGTGTTGTGCGATGCAGATGGCAACGTGCTGGAAGGCAACAATACGGTGGAAGACACGGCGTTTTATATTCACAGCCAGATCCATATCAACGTGCCGGCGGCCACTGTGGTACTACATACGCACCAACCGTATGTCACTGCGCTGACCCTGCTGCAGGACGGAGAACTAAAAATGTGTGAGCAAAACGCACTGGCCTTTCACAATCGAATTGCTTATGACAACGCCTATAACGGGCTGGCATTAAGCGCTGATGAAGGCAGCCGACTGGCAGGTTTAATGAACGGTAAGTCTATTTTAATGATGGCCGGCCACGGCGTTACGGTGACCGGACCAAACATGAAAGAGGCATTTAACGATTTATATTATCTGGAACGTGCCGCCATGTTTCAGATGCTTGCGCGATCTACAGGCGACAAACTGCTCACCATTCCGGACGAGGTAATCGAAAAGACCGCCGCTCAACAACAGGCAGAAATGAAGATAGTCGCTGATCGTCACTTTAACGCACTACAGAGAATGCTGGCGCGGCAGGAACCGGACTATCTTTCCTGAGATTTGCGCGCCCGACCGGGAACCGATCAAATAATATGGAGTCTTGGACCTGGCGTTGCGCCACGCGTCATGCAACAAACGAGTCGGTATTCAATGCACATACAGTTCCGTGCAATATAATGGACTCCAACGTAATTATACCCACAACGGAGGACTACTATGTCAAAGCAGCGGAACCCCGTCGCGAGACATGCAAGCATCCTGCGTAAAGGTGGCGTTCATCAAAAGTCCAAAACCGGACAAAGACACCACCACAGGCAGGAAACCGGTGACGAAGCAGAAGCGTATTTTCAGCAACGTCAGGCATCAAGAAACAAGGTAAAAAAAGGGGCAGACGGCAGCTGCCCCGATGATGCTGTTTTTACCGGTTGTTTTACTGCACTTCAAACAGCTGCCTGAACATATCCCATCAACATCTCTGCACTGCTTTACCTGACATTTTTTCTGTACCGGTAACTCGTTGGCCTGTCGTATCCGCGGTGCGCATTTTCAGCAATTTTGACGTAACCGGCCGACGTAAAAAAATGCTGATTCTCAGTGAGTTCGACCCGTGTTTCCAACTCGACGTAATCGATACCATTGTCCTGCGCATGCTGCTCAACCCGGGACATCAGACGGCGCGCATAGCCGCGGCCACGAAAGCGTGAGTCGACCGCCAGTTTTCCGAGATATACGTGCCCGTCATTTAACTTTGCGAAGACACACCCGGCAATTTCATCATTCACGGTTAACAGGAAGAGCGTTTCCTGCTGTGCTTTCAATTTAATTTTCGCAACATCTAACTGCTTTAGGGATGAAGGCGGAGCAATTCTTTCATCCATATAAGCGAATGCCCGTTGCAACAGCGACAAAACCTTATCGAAGTGTGCAAATTCGCCGCTTTGTACCTGTTGAACGCGAATGTTCATTGCTGCCCTCCGGCTACTGGTAGTTGCGACAGTTGCCAGGCTATAACCGAACCCGCCAGCATGGTGGTCGCACTAAATATAAAGGCGCCGCCAAAAGATCCGCTGCTGCCAATAATCCATCCCGCGACAATCGGACCAAGAAGCTGCCCAACAGCAAACAGCGCGGTGACAAAACCAATTGCCAGTGGCACTTCACGCGGTGGCACACTTTCAGACGTGGCAGCCAGGATAGTTGCAAACAAACCACTGATCATCGCCCCCGCCAACAGATAGTGAATTGCAAAGCCAGCGGGTGTTGGAAAAAACACCGGTATAAGGGTGGCTATTGCGCCACTGGTAAAACATATAATAAGGGTTGCAGACCGGCCGATCACATCCGAAAGTGTACCCCAGAAAAAACCTGCAACAATAGACAGAAGGCCGGCCACAGAAGACAACTGCCCGGCGGTAGTACGAGACACGCCAGACTCAATCGCGTAGCTGTACATAAACACTGCCTGCACAATGTAGGTAAAACCGAGTATGAAGTAACACAAACCGATTAATCGGACAGAAGGATACCTGTAGACCTCGGAACTGAAAAAACTGTCGCGCTTTGCAGCCGCAGGCGGGTTCTGTGCAACTGCACCGCTGAATTGAACCGGGTTCCGGATAATGCGGTAAGCCACCACCAGTAACACCATCGACAATACTGCAAACAACAGCCACGCCTGCCGCCACCCATCCGCCCGGCTTCCTCCGGCTATCCATGGCAGCAGTATGCCGGAGATAAAAACACCAAGCCCGATACCACTGTTTACCATACCAAGCACAAAGCCACGGCGTTGCGGGAACCAGCCAACAATGAAAGTAACCACCGGCGTATAGATGCCGGCCGTACCAATACCGAGCAATACCATGAGAATAACGAAGCCTGCAAACGAGTGAGCAACATAAAGCCCAGAAAACCCGACTGTCGCACACAGCAGTCCACCCAGAATAATGCGCCTGGGCCCATACCTTCGAGTGAGGTAGCCGGCCGGAAGCACACATAACAAATACCCCAAAGAAGTTGCTGTACCGAGTATTCCCGCCTGCTGCACAGACCATTCAAGATCAGCCCGCATAAACGGTAGCAACACACCGTAGGCAAGTCGCGCCAATGACAGCGCCACCATCGCCAGCAACATAGCGAGTGGTATATAAAGGATACTGGGTTTTATTGGGACAGAATTTTGCGGCAAGAAAAAGTGATCCGGTGGGAGCGGCAGCGGCACTCCTGCCAATATACAACAGATCATTGTAATCGGTCGAAATGCGCTCGTCTCAGCGCGGCAGATCAACTACACTTTGCCGACATTCACGGGCAGAATTTCCCTGAACCGATCCATGCAACGGAGTCTGAATTTGACCCAAAGTGAAAAACCTTCGCGACTGATCATTGGTATCAGCGCAGCATCCGGCGTCATGCTGGGGGTGCGTGCGCTCGAGATTCTTGCAAAAACCAGTATAGAAACCCATCTGGTTATTTCCAAAGCAACGCCGCTGACACTGAGTTCGGAAACAGATCTCCACATCGACGACATAAAATCACTCGCCGACAAGGTTTACCCGGTCGGAGATGTCGGTGCACCGATTTCGTCGGGTTCGTATAAAACGCTCGGCATGCTGGTGGCACCGTGCTCAATTAAAACCATGGGTGAGATCGCTTCCGGCGTCACCTCAAACCTGTTAAGCCGCGCTGCAGATGTAGTGCTTAAAGAGCGACGCAAACTGGTATTAATATTAAGGGAAACTCCACTGCACGCCGGCCACCTTAAAAATGCACTGGCAGTCACTGATATGGGGGCGATTGTCGCACCACCGGTACCTGCTTTTTATACGCGGCCGGTGACGGTTGATGATGTTATAAACCAATCGGTTGCCAGAGCACTTGATCTGTTTGACATTGACACACCAGATATTAAAAGGTGGGGAGAGAATATAGGCTAGTGTTGCTATTGAAACTTAGCAATCAATTGTCGCACCATGCGTTAGCTCCATAGAAACGAACTGTTGCTGCGCAATGTTTTATCTATATCATCGAACGTATACGTTTACGCACGCGATATATCAAGCCGGGACGTGCAACCGTTGTTGGCAAACTCGGCAATTCCCCAGGTTAGGAAACCGGACCCTTCCTGCAGGGACCCGCTAACGATTAGCGTCATATCACCACGGTCGAGAGAACCGTCAGAGGTGCCGGATGCTTCGGCAGTTTGAAGGAGTGGAATTTCAAATCGAAACTTCCCACTTTGATTAACATAGGCATCGGTAGCGGGACTCAAACCCCATCCTTATCACCGAGTCCTGAACTGCCAGTCGCATTTCACTCTCGGCACCGTTGCAGTTTAACGTCCAGTTGCCCGGTCCGTACTGAATGCCCGGGGCTTTATTAATAACTACCTGCCAGATGCCGTCAAAACTGCCGGCCGGGTCTTCATCAGTCTCTGCCACCGGGGTCGCACAATACCGGATGCACAACCCTGTATTAGCACAACAAACACCCAGACAAACGTCCTGAGACGGGCCGTTGGAAAAACCCGATAACAACGACCCAACTTCCTTTTAACTATTGCAAACATCATGTACTCCGACTCTACACACTAGCTAGCGTATCACTCAACATCGGAATTTGCACTTGAAGGGTTGGTTTGTAATGCTTGAAGGTGCAGGTAAGCGAGCAAGCCACGCCTACCTGCAGTTAAGGTTAAACGCCAAAACATGGCGCTACAGATTCATTCTGTTTGCCAGCCGTGTTTACTCGGCAGAGAAGAAGATATCACCGTACAGAGCACTGGCCTTTGCACCGGAGTTATCAGTGTCTGTCATAATGGCGATCGCATCAATTTTATCGAAGTTTTTGCCGAAAGCCTGCTTTAGATCTTCACGTACGTTTCGCTTTTCAGTGACCCATTGACCGGACTGATCTTCTTTACCTCGTACCGCCAGCATAATTGCGTTTTTAGGCTGAAAGGCATTTTTCCATGTTGCACCCTGCTGCTGGTTGCTCGACCACACATAGTTAAGCGCTTTGGTTTTCCAGATTAGTGCGCCACCGGACTTAACAACGTAAAGTCGGGCAACATAGTCATCTCCGGACTTACGGGTTTCATCAAGCCCTTCGAGCTTATCGTTAATTTTCCATGTCCAGTTGAGATACGGCGTTTTATTCAGATCGATTTTTATCTTCTTACCCAAACCGGATGCTGTCGAATCACTGGTGGCGAGCAATACAGTACTGTCGTTTTCTGTAACCAGTTTGTATTCGGTTTTACCAACAAAGGATTTTTGCTCCCAGCCGCTTAATCCGTTTTCAGAGAAGCTGGTAACCTCAAGCCGGTTCTGCGCCATTGCCAGACCGGTAACCAGCGCACAGCCAATTATCACAGGCAGTAGTTTTCGTTTCATGATACTCACTCTGGGTTTAATTACGTGCTTCGACCGGAAACCAGCGGCGTGGTTCTGCGCTGTTATAAATTAGTGATAATCAGTCGAATAACAGCGACAGATCAATCGTATCCCGATGGCCGAAGCCTTTTGAGTTATCAATAAAGTACATGAGTTCGGGGATCAATCTGAACCAGCTGATTTTGTCGAGCGCTTTGGTTATTTCTACCGGCGCATCAGATCCGGTGACTGGAAACTTCGACGAATAGCAGTCGATCACACTTTGCTTATGCAATGATTCTACCGGTTCAACCCTGCCTTCAAGCTGAATGCCTTTGATAGCCTGCCAGTCGGTGTAGTCTTGCTGAATACTGCCTGACGCGAGCGGGTTTGCCTGCAGGTTTTGGCAATGGCGGGTATGCGGTGCGGAAAGAAATATAAGAGAACTTTGCCACACCGCATAAAATACAGGTGCCACCCATGGCTGTTGCGCTTCACAGGTGGCCAGGCACAGCACGTTGTGCCTGTCGAGGTAATCCCTGACACAGGCGTTAAGAGCCGCCTGTGGTTCGGTTACCAATTTAATACAAGTCGTTTAACTGTGAAGTTTAACCGCGCAATGCTTCGATAATTTCGTCTTCGAGATCACCGCGAATAGCCATCATCTCACCGAGTCGGGAAAGATCTTTCTTAAGCGCTTCCTGATCTTCGGCTGCGCCATCAAAGTTTTCGTATTTATCGTTGAATGCAACCATGACGTCGGTAGTTTCGCCAATGCCGGGGTATGCAACCTCTGCAGCTTCACGAACCGCACCGCGGCGCTCGGTACCTTCAATAATGCGCTGATAAACGGTGAAGTGCCCCATGGCTAAGTAGTCGACCATGTGGTTAAGCAATTCCTGCAGTGCAAGCGGGGCAACATCAGCGATACCATCTGCTGAAGTTTGCTCGGGTGATTTCACGCCAACCAGACTGCAGTAAGCAAGCAATGTTTTCTGCCGTTGCTGTTGCAGTGCTTCGAGAGTTTCACCGAGATCGCGTCTTCTTTCCGGTGGATTGGCTTGCGGGTTGGCTGCTGCTGTCATTTGTTGTTACTCCAGTAACGGGGGTTCAAGGACTGATGCTCCGGCAGAACTTATTGCCTGCCTGCATCGCCGGCTGTTAGCCGGTTTAATTTTTATCGTGAGCTGAGTGTACATCGATTCTGCAACCGATTAACAGCCCGTGAAAAATTTTTAATCTCTATCGAATTCAATGACAAGTGACGGAAAATCGTCAGGGTGTACATAGCTTTCACTTACCGCTTTTCCCTGCATGGATATGCCGGCTTCATGAACGGTATCGGGGTTACCGGAAACCAGTGGATGCCACCAGGCCAGTCCGCGCTTTTCTTTAACACGAACATAGGCACACGACTCTGGAAGCCAGTCAAACTCTTTTATGTTGGTTGCATCAAGCGCAATGCACTCCGGAACCAAAGTTTTTCTGCGCCAATAATTTGTACATTGGCACGATTCCACGTCAAGCAACCGACACGCCACCCTTGTATACCTAACCAAATGTTCATGTTCAGTCTGAATTTTTTGCAGGCAACAGCGACCGCAACCATCACAAAGTGACTCCCACTCTTCAGTTGTTAGCTGGTCGAGTGTCTTTGTCTCCCAGAATGGTTGCGGTTCTTTCATTGGTGAGTATTACCTTACTTAAAGTCAGGCAACTTCTGAAGCATCCTGGCTGTGATAATCAATGACCCGCTCAACCTCATTTTTTGAACCCATTATCACCGGTACCCGCTGATGCAGTTCTTTAGGGGCCACCTCCATAATGCGCTGACGGCCGGTGCTGGCTAAGCCGCCGGCCTGCTCGACAATAAAACTCATGGGGTTGGCTTCGTAGAGTAATCGAAGCTTTCCGCCATCACCTTTTGCCGCCATTCGAGCATCCATCGGATACATAAAGATGCCACCACGTGACAGCAGACGGTGAACATCTGCCACCATTGAAGCGACCCAGCGCATGTTGTAGTTCTTTCCTAGCGGTCCGGTTTCACCGGCCAGACATTCATCAATATACCGCTTTACCGGTGGCTCCCAGTGCCGACTGTATGATTGATTAATCGAATATTCGCTGGTGTCATGAGGGATTTTCATATCCGGAAGCGTCAATACAAAATCTCCGGTGCTGCGGTCAAGTGTAAAACCATTTACACCGGCTCCGGTGGTTAGCACCAGCATGGTCGATGTGCCATACAGGCAGTAACCGGCACAAACCTGCTTCAAGCCTGCCTGCAGGAAGTGCTTATCCTGTACCTGATCAACACCTTCGGGCACTTCGAGAATGGAAAATATGGTTCCAACCGAAACGTTAATGTCAATATTCGACGAGCCATCGAGCGGATCAAAAGTAATCAGGTATTTTCCGCGCGGGTATTTATCGGGTACCGGCAGGCAGTGGTCCATCTCTTCAGATGCCATGCCCGACAGATATCCACACCACTGAGTCGACTCTATAAACAGTTCGTTAGAGAGAATATCGAGTTTTTTCTGTTGTTCGCCCTGTACGTTTTCACTGTCTGCTGCACCCATGGCGTCACTGGCCAGCGCGCCATTGCCGGTTAGGTAGGCAATTCTTTTACATGCAGAGATGACTTCCAGTAATAAACCGGTCAGCTTGCCACTGGCAAACGGTCTGGTTCGCTGCTCTTCTGAGATAAATTTGTAAAAACTGGTATGTTGCGACATTAGTCAGCCTCGTTGTTTTTCGGTATCCGCTTTGCTTAACCGGCGGCTGACGATTTACTTGCTAAATCTCTACCATATCGAAATCATCGCGACCGGCACCACAATCCGGGCACTGCCAATTGGCAGGCACGTCGCCCCAGAGGGTTCCTGGTGGAATTCCTTCATCGGGTGCACCCAATTCTTCATCGTAAATCCAACCACACACCACACACATATACTTTTTGTAAATCAATCCGGTCTCCCGACTATCAGGCGCTAGAAAGTTACAGATATCTTTTGCGCAGGCACCCCGGTCAAGGCCCCGCAGAGATAACTGCCCTGCAGCCAGCCCGCCACTTGCGCTCAATGACCCGCTTGGACGCTAAAACCAATCTGGCGGCAGACCCGGCTGTCGCTAATCGTGCCCAACCACGCTACACGCGGTATTATGTCAGGAACAGTCGCGGCCGGTCACAAACCAGCCGCCGAATTTCAACTGCATAACCCGCGGGGGTCAGGTGGCAAGCTCAGAAACTCTATTTAATAACGCCCGGCAACATATTCCAGGTGGCGTCAATTCACCGGTACGCGCGTTCAAAAGCGTCGGCGGCACACCGCTGTTTATCAGTCGTGCCGAAGGACCTTACCTGTTTGACGCCGAAGGTAAACGTTACATCGACTACATCGGGTCATGGGGTCCGATGGTGGCCGGCCATTCACACCCCGAGGTCATCAGCGCCGTACAGGCTGCTGTGACCAACGGCCTGAGTTACGGTGCTCCCACTGAAGTTGAAACAACCATGGCGGCCAAGGTCTGTTCCATGGTTCCGTCGATGGATATGGTACGCATGGTCAACTCCGGCACTGAAGCCACCATGAGCGCAATTCGACTGGCACGCGGTTACACCGGACGCGACAAGATCATTAAGTTCGAAGGCTGTTATCACGGACATTCCGATTGCCTGCTGGTTAACGCCGGCTCCGGGGCACTGACACTGGGCGTTCCGAGCTCACCGGGTGTGCCGGCTTCTGTTGTCGAACACACTATTACACTGTCGTTTAATGATGCAGATGGTGTTAAAAAGTTATTCAGTGAAATCGGTGATCAGGTTGCAGCCATCATTGTGGAACCGGTGGCGGGCAACATGAACTGCGTACCACCTGCCCCGGGGTTTCTCGAAACACTGCGCAGTGTTTGCGATGAATATAAAAGTGTCCTGATCTTTGATGAGGTAATGACCGGCTTTCGTGTTGCCCGCGGCGGTGCGCAGGAACACTATGGTGTTACACCGGACATGACAGCGCTTGGCAAAATTATCGGTGGTGGCATGCCGGTAGGTGCTTTCGGAGGCCGCGAAGAGATTATGCATCACCTCGCTCCACTGGGCCCTGTCTACCAGGCAGGCACTCTATCCGGTAATCCAGTTGCTATGTCTGCCGGCCTGGCCACACTTGAAATACTCAGCGCCGAAGGATTTTATGAAACACTCGGCAGCAAGGCAGAAGCACTATGCAACGGCCTGCAAAATGCCGCCAGCCAGGCCGGCATCGATATTACGATGAATCAGGTCGGAGGAATGTTTGGTCTGTTCTTCACCACAGAGCAAGTCAGCCGTTTTGATCAGGTGATGGCCTGTGATGCTGAAAAATTCAAAGCCTTTTTTCACCATATGCTTAATGCAGGAATTTATCTCGCACCGTCGGCCTTTGAAGCAGGATTCATTTCTGCAGCACACAGCGACGAAGACATAAAAGCTACTGTCGACGCGGCATCATCGGCATTCAATAAACTTAGCTAACACACGCAGGCAACAGCATGGCCAAAGGCACTCACGAATATACCGATGACGAACGCAATGCGAACATCAAAATCAACATAGACGGTAAGCTGTACCCGCGCGATAAAGCTAAAGTCTCGGTATTTGACAGTAACTTTGTACTGGGTGACGGTGTCTGGGAAGGTATCCGCCTGCACGAAGGCGAATTTATTTTTCTGGATAAACATCTCGACCGGTTGTGGGAAGGCAGCAAGGCGCTTGATTTTGACCCGGGCATTTCAAAGCAGGAATTAACCGAGCGTTTAAGAAAAACAGTTAAAGCCAACAACATGATGACAGATGTCCATATTCGTTTAATGGTGTCCCGCGGTGAAAAAGCCACACCGTACCAGGACCCGCGCGTCACCATTAGCGCACCGACCATTGTTATCATTGCTGAATACAAAACCCCCAAGCCTGCAACACTTAGTAAAGGCGTTACCCTGTTTACAGTGCATGTCAGACGCGGTAATCCCGACATACAAGACCCGGCAATCAACAGTCATTCAAAACTGAACTGCATAATTGCCTGTATACAGGCAACCAAGGCCGGTGCCGATGAAGCACTAATGCTCGACCCGCACGGTTTTGTTGCCACCTGTAACTCAACGCATTTTTTTATAGTGAAGGACGGCGAAGTCTGGACATCCAGCGGCAACTATTGCCTGCACGGTATTACCCGCGGTAACGTCATTGAGTTGTGTGAAGCGAACGGTATTCCGGTAAGCCAGAAAACCTTCAGCTTAACCGAAACCTACAGCGCTGATGAAGCCTTTGTCACCGGTACCTTTGCGGGCATTGCTCCGGTACGTTCTATTGACGGTCGCACCATCGGTACCGGTAAACGCGGCAAGCTGACAAAGAAGCTACAAGACCTGTATCTGCAAATGATAGATCGTGAAGCCGGCGTCACCCGAGTTTAATTCTCCGTGAAAAGAATCGCAATGTGGTCCGGGCCGCGCAATATTTCCACGGCAATGATGCGTGCGTGGGAAAACCGCCCGGACACCTTTGTGACCGACGAACCTTTTTACGCTTGTTACCTGCGCACCACAGGTATCGAACACCCGGGGCGGGACACCATACTGACTTCACAGTCGTGTGACTGGGACAAGGTTATTGACGATTGTCAGCACCTGACTCATCAGGACTGTTCTGTACACTACCAAAAGCATATGACGCAGCACATGCTTCAGGAAGTCAGGCTTGACTGGATAAATGCCTTGGTAAACGTTTTTTTGATCCGGCGGCCTGAAGAAGTTGTCGCCTCTTATGCACAGGCAAGACCTGACCTTACTGCAGAAGACTTAGGCTTTGCACAACAACACAGGCTTTACGAACATGTTCGCAGTCACATAAGCCAACAGCCGCTGGTTCTGACAACCGAACAGGTACTAACAAACCCGGAGCAGGCACTGCGATCGATCTGCGACTACGCCGGAATTGACTTCGATCAGTCAATGTTGAAATGGCCTGCCGGTAAACGCGAGTCGGATGGCGTGTGGGCACCGTGGTGGTATCACAATGTCGAACAGTCTACCGGCTTTGCACCTTACACCAAGAAAGCAGTCTCGCTCGACAGCAATCAGCAACAAATTGCAGCGCGCTGCCAACCGTTCTATGAAGCCATGCTGGAACATACACAGCACTGATCTTCTACTGAGTTTATAACCCAAACGATAACCTGGAATAACACATGAGCGAAGTTACTACCGAAATTAAAGACAAAATCATGGTCATCACGCTTAACCGGCCCGATGCCATGAATGCAATCAACCAGGCACTGGCAGATCAACTCGCCGCAACGCTGGATGAACTCGATGCCAACGATGCCGTGTCAGTAGGCGTTATTGCAGGCGCGGGGCGCGGCTTCAGTGCAGGCATGGACCTTAAAGCATTTGTCGACACCGGCATGCCACTGGTGGGTGACCGCGGCTTTGGCGGCATTACCGAACGCAGTGCCAACAAACCACTGATCGCTGCAGTCGAAGGCTTTGCCTTGGCAGGTGGTCTTGAACTGGCCCTGTCAACAGACTTAATTGTCGCAGCTAAAGGTGCAAAGTTCGGCATACCTGAAGTCGGCGTGGGTCTGTTTGCCGCGGCTGGCGCGTTGTTGCGATTACCACGCGTACTGCCCTATTCACAGGCGATGAAAATGGCACTGACCGGCAAACCTATTCTTGCAGAGCAGGCTTACGAATTCGGCCTGGTGGCAGAACTTGCAGAGAAAGGCGAAGCGCTGGAAACAGCAATGGAACTTGCCGGCATCATTGCCAAAAACGCACCACTGGGTCTGGCCGCATCCAAAGCAATGATCAGGGAAACGCAGGGCCGTACCGAGGCAGAGTTCTGGGCCTACCAGAAACCGCACCTTGAGAAAGTATTTAGCAGTGAAGACGGCGTCGAAGGTGCAACCGCCTTTGCAGAGAAACGCGCACCTAACTGGAAGGGTGTATAAGTTAAAGAGCGCCTGCACTTAGTAAAACATCGCGAGCTTCCGCTAGTGGAAGCTCGAATCCTGCGGCATGCCGGTTGTTGTGTGCCTGCTGCCCGGCACAGTAGTGCTGAGTATACTCAAGCGCCGCCAACGCACTAATAATCCAGTAACACGGTGCGATATGCGCACCGTAGAATTCAATTACCCTTGTGCCCTCGCGGCAATAAACAATATTACTCAGGCCCGCGCCGTGCACTCCTGCGACAACGGTCGCAGATGAAAACAGTCCGGCCTGTTCTTTTATAGAAAGTGTTTCCGGATAGACCACATCGAAACCCTGCTGCATAAACCAGCCTTCGACTTGCCGGGAGTTATTTAGCACCCGACCCGCAGCCGTTGCCGCGTTCCGGTTAACAAAAAGTTTTCTGCCATTCTGTGCAACAGCTGCAGCCGGCATCGCAGACTTCATAAATCGCGGCAGCCAGGCATCCATGCTATAGCCCATTTTATTCTGCAGGTAAGGCACCACCAGCTCATCTGCAGCAATAAACGGCGACAGTGTTTCAGAGGCCACAATCTGTGACGGCTTAATGTGAAACACCGACAGTAATTGTTGTGCAAAGTCTTTATCTGCACGCGAAACAATAAATTTATCAGTCGGTTGGATATCTATGCCGGACTGCAATAGCAACCCGATCTTCGGCACAATATCGGTTGTCCAGTGATAAAAATTATGCGCACCTTTAGCGCCAAGCAAAACCGCCCTGCCACTCAACGATACGGGTTTTGAGCGTTCACACAGCGACCTCAACAGCCCTGAAGCTCCAACTGTGTGCTGCTGAAGTTCTGTTCCGCTGTTATCAAACACCACAGTATTCAGATCATCATGCCACAGGCTCCCCGACTTGAGCGTATCGACAAAGCCGGGTTCCGAGGTTGTTGTTCGGGCGTTAAACTTTGAACGACCATCGATGCTGCGCGCTGCGGGAATGGCGAAAGACGTTGATTCGAAAACCTGATGTCTGTGGTACTCGGCACACCCTGTATTTTGAGCTGCCACCGGAAAGTACTTACGCAACAACCCGTCGGGTAACAAATTGCGGAAACACACCGCTGCCGCCTCGAGCTGCTCGCGTATAGTATGCAGATCGCCCAGTAGTTTATAAGCCAGCGCACAGGACGGACGCGCGCAGATTGCTTCAATCAACAGTGACTCTACGGCGCTTGTGTTGCCGGATGAAAGCAACCTGCCCGCCTCTGCACAGAGCTTTGTGGCGCGCGCCTGATCGATGCTGAATGTAGTATTGCTGATGCTGTGAACATAAGCAGTCTGAACAGGCGGCATAATAAGAGGTAACAGACGCGAGGATTAAGTGAAAGCAGAGTCAGTAATTGTAGTTCCTCTGCGGGTAATTTCTGTAGATTCGAAACCTGTCGTCACCTGGTGTAGTGTGACTGCTGGCATCTCCGTATAACAACCAAAGATACGCCCTAATTCGCACATGCCACACTGGATCAAGTACACACCTGTCTTTGTGATTTGTTTGTTGTCTGCCTGCGCACAGCAAACAATCAAACCTTTCAACACAGACGGCACGGGTGAACATAAAGCCCTGTGGCAGGAGTGCTGCACCGCCCACGATCTGGCTTACTGGCAGGGTGGCAGCTACCAGCAAAGACTGCAGGCAGACCGGCAGCTACAGCAATGTGTCACAAAAGTCGGACAGAAAGATATTGCCCGACTGATGCTGGCCGGCGTCAGGGTTGGTGGCACGCCGGTACTGCCAACTTCATTCCGCTGGGGTTACGGCTGGCCATACCCGCGCGGCTACCGCGAACCCGATCAATCGGAGCGGCAACAGATCGAAGCACAGCTACTCAGACTGCCAATCGAACAGCGCCGCAGTCTTACCAAACATTAATGTTGAGCGTCTGAGGCCCCCAGTAACACTACATCACGTTGCAGGGAAGTATCATTTGCACATAAGAATGAAATTCTCTGCTATTTCTAATACAGCAGTCTCCTGACCGCAGAATTAGTCAATTCAATCAGTAACCCAATTTGAAGGACCACTAATGAAGCATACTGCCGTGCTGATGTTGCTCGCCATGCTGTGCGCCTGTGACAGTTCGTCGCCGGATCTTCCGCCGCCAATTATTCTCGACGCTCCGGTGGCACTGGCCAACGATAGTGCATCCGCCACGTCGGTCGTGCCCGATTGTACCGTCGATGCCATTAACCACGGTGACGGATGGGGTTGGGAGAACAACCACTCGTGTCGCTGGACATCTCAGACGCAAAGCGCCAGACCGGAATGTACTGCAGAAGCGGTGAATCACGGCAATGGCTGGGGCTGGGAGAACAACGCCTCCTGCCGCTGGGGTAACAGCACGCTTGGTGCCTCAGCAAGTGCAACACAAAGCGCACCTTCCGGCGATGGCATTTGCTCTGCCAACGCCAGCGATAACGGCGACGGATGGGGTTGGGAATACGGTGCGCCGTGCCGCTGGGGCAGCGTGCGGCCGGGTTCTTCAACCAATAGTGTCTATGTACCCGGGCCGGAGCGCGCCCCTATTATCGGCTATGACAACGGTGACCCGATTTGCCTGACCGATGCCAGTGACGGCAACAATGACGGATTCGGATTTGAAAACAACACGACCTGTACGGTTGTTGAAGGGCGCACTGCAACTAAAGATAACCCGTTGCTGGGTACACGCCTGTGTCAGCCGTGGGCTGAAATCAACTACGGTGACTACGTGCTGCAAAACAACACCTGGAACGACAGCGAAGTCTATTCAGATAACTGGCATCAGTGTATTGAACTTGGTGGCGGTCGCGGTAACTACATAGCAAAGTGGGATTACAACTGGCTGGCTGTGGATGAAGGCAACGAGTATTCAGTAAAAAGCTATCCACAGGTGTACTACGGACGTAAAACCCGCAACACCACATCAGGCACACCAGAAAAACTTGGCCTGCCTGCGCCGCTGCACGCCATTCCTGATTATAAAGTACGCTTTAAGTATTCCGAAACCGGCAACCCCGAACGCAACGTAGCGCTCGAGTCATTCTTTCACACCAGTTGTGAAGCGGAAGAATGGAACAAGCAGTTCGAGCTTATGGTGTGGGTTGGCATACCAGTCACCAGAGCCCCGGGGCCAAAGGTTGCGGAAGTAACCCTCGATGGATTCAAGTGGGATGTTCACACCAACCCTAAACTTGGCTGGGGTTATGTAGCGTTTGTTGCCCAGCAACCAATGACTGAAGGCTGGCTTGACTGGAGTGCGTTTGTAAACTGGACTCGTTACAACGGCCCTGCTTTCGGTGTGCCGCGTATCCAGAACGGTACCTGCATGGGCGCAATTGAAATTGGCACTGAAACCTTCTGGGGTCAGGGTACGTTTACATTGCATGAGTTCAGAGTGGTACAGCAATAACCTGCCTGACTACACATAATGTGATTGCGAGGAGTTGCTCTGCCAAAGCCCGCTCGCAGGCCGACGAACTCGACCGCACAAATGCAACGCACTAGAACAGACTTTCTAAACGACTGTTAATGCGAATCTCTGCAACCACCGCCTCTGCAGGCAGTGACAATGCATAGGCGGCTGTTGCTGCAACGGCCTCCGGGGTTATCTTAAATTCACCTTCAGGTGTTTGAACATTGGACACCATATCTGTTTCAACCAGCCCCGGACAGATTGAGGTGGCACGCAGCCCACTTGCCCAGCCGTCCTGCCTGATAGCATGTGTAAGCGCAATAGATGCGTGTTTCGAGGCACAGTAACCCATATTCCCTGCACCCATCACCCGCACACCGGACAGCGATACAATGTTAACAACGCGACCGTGGCCGGTACTTTTAAGCGATGGCAGTGCGGCGCGTACCAGACGCAGCGGACCTTTGAAGTTTACCGCCCACATGTTGTCGATATCTTCCTCACTGCCATCCTCAAGCCCCGCCGGATAGATCACACCGGCATTAAGCACAAGCCCGTCAATTCTGCCAAAGTGCTTAAGCGTTGCGTCAACCCACTGTGTGGAATCTGTTGTGCTGGTTGCCTCCCATTGATGCGTGATGATTTCACTATCATTAGCAGAAGGCTTGATGATCGAATCAGGATTGCGGGCCCCCAGACTAAGCTTATAACCTGCTGCTGCAAGCTTCTCAGCTATTGCTCTGCCAATCCCTCGATTGGCACCGGATATCATAATGACTCGACCTTCAGGGTTTAACACTGTGTCTGTTTCCTGTTAGATTTCTCAACACCACTGATTGTTGTGCATTTACAAAGTAAACGAAACTACCAGTGAAGAAAAGATGTGGAAAACAATGACCTGGTATTCATAGTGTTGTGTCGTCAGCGCCTGGCACTCCGGTTTGCACCGATAACACCACCCGGGGCAGTAAAGTCAGGCCTGCTCAACTCCATGCCTTACAACTGTCATCGTGAACAGTCTAAACACCTCGTTTTACATATGGAGACTTAACCGAGACAATATATCCCTTCCCTGTAGCTACGGACAACAGCATGGCCACTCTGCCAACTATTGAAGTAAACCAGCGCAGCTATCCGGCACCTGCGGTTCCGGCAATAGCAATCTGCCTGGACGGCTGCGAGCCCGCCTACCTCACCGAAGCAATAGCTGCCGGCTTAATGCCCCACCTGAAAAGAATCAGGGAAGCCGGCACAGACAGACTCGCACACAGTGTGATTCCGTCTTTCACCAACCCGAACAATCTTTCTATCGCCACCGGCCGGCCTCCGGCCGTACACGGTATTTGCGGCAACTACCTGTATGACCCTGAAACCGGTGAAGAAGTCATGATGAACGACATCCGCTTTCTGCGCGCACCAACCATTTTCAGCCAGTTTCAACGGGCAGGCAGTACCGTCGCGATTGTTACCGCCAAAGACAAACTGCGCTCACTGCTTGGTGCCGAACTAAGCCCTGAGGCAAACGGCACCTGCTGTTTTTCAGCAGAGAAATCTGCCTCAACCACTGTTGCCGAGCACGGAGTAGACAACGCAGCCGAGTGGCTGAAATATCCACAACCTGAAGTGTATTCCGCGGCGTTGTCGGAATTTGTATTCGCAGCTGGCGTCAGACTCTTAAAAGAACGCAAACCTGATTTGATGTATCTAACCACCACAGACTACATTCAACACAAACACGCACCGGGAACACCGGACGCCAATAGTTTTTATGCGATGTTCGACCAATACCTGGGCGAGCTCGATGCGCTGGGTGCTGCCATTGTGGTCACCGCTGATCACGGCATGAAACCAAAACATAAAGCCGACGGTACGCCGGACGTTATCTACGTACAAAATATACTGGATGAAATGCTTGGCTCAGGTATCGCACGAGTGATACTGCCAATCACCGATCCATATGTCGTACACCATGGTGCACTCGGTGCTTTTGCTACGGCCTACCTGCCCTCAGAGTGCAACGTTCCAGATATTGTCAATAAACTGGAATCAATTGATGGCATGCTGCTGGTACTAAATAAAGCACAGGCTGCAGAACGTTTTCAGCTCCCTGCTGATCGTATTGGTGATGTAATAATGATCTCTGACGAAAACGTTGTTATCGGCACCAGTGAAGAAGGCCACGACCTCGCCGCATTAAAAGAACCGCTTCGCTCCCATGGAGGACTGACAGAGCAGGAGGTGCCGTTTATCGTAAACCGCAAACTGGACTTGCCTTCAGCACCCGAATTAAAAAACTACGACGCCATTACTACGCGACAACCGCTGCCAGCCAAACTGCAAACTAACTGACTCGCAGCAACGATAACAGACCAAATGCATTAATCCAGAGACACAGATGAGCACATCGGTACTGAAAGAAAGGCACATGAAGGTACGCCACGAAGGCATGCGCATTGGCGGAGAGAAAGTATTCACTGACGATGTCATTGAAGTGTACTACCCGTACACGGAAGAGTGCGTAGGCACAGTACCCGCCGGACAAGCAAAACACGCTGCCAGAGCCTTTGACATTGCCGCAGGCTACCGCCCGCAGCTGAGTCGCTACGAAAGGCAGAAAATTCTGCTGCGAACGGCAGAGCTTATTGGTGAACGCAAAGATGATCTCGCGTTGTGGCTGACACTAGAGCTCGGCATAAGCCTGCAGCATGCACTGTACGAAACCGGACGCGCCTGTGATGTTTTTACCTTTGCCGGACAAATGGCCATTATTGATGACGGCCAGATTTTCTCGTGTGATCTGACACCACACGGCAAACAACGAAAAATCTACACCAAACGCGAGCCGGTAAGAGCAATATCTGCCATTACGCCGTTTAACCATCCGTTAAACATGGTGGCACACAAAATCGCACCGTCTATCGCAACCAACAATTGTATGGTGTGCAAACCAACCGAACTGACTCCGCTTACTGCTATAGCGCTGGCAGACATTCTCTACGAAGCGGGCTTACCTACGGAGATGTTTCAGATCGTCACCGGCTGGCCACAGGACATTGGCGATGAAATGGTCACCAATGAAAACATTGATATCATTACCTTTACCGGCGGCGTGCCTGTCGGAAAAATAATTGCTGAAAAGGCAGGCTATAAGCGCTCGGCGCTGGAACTGGGCGGCAATGATCCGCTGATCGTTCTCAACGACCTGACCACCGAAGACCTCGACAAGGCAGCAACCATTGCCGTCGCAGGGGCCACTGGCAACTCGGGACAACGCTGCACTGCAATAAAACGAATTCTGGTGCAGGAATCAGTCGCAGATGAATTTGTCCCTCTGTTACTCGAGAAAGCCAAAGCACTGAAGTTTGGTAATCCAATGGACCCGCACACACAACTCGGATGTGTGGTCAGTGCCGAAGCCGCTGCGCTGTTTGAACAACGAGTAATCGACGCGGAGAAACTCGGCGCTAAAATTCTTTATCATCCACCCCGCGACGGTGCACTGCTGCCACCTATTGTGGTCGATCATGTACCGCACGACTGTGAGTTGGTCATGCAGGAAACTTTCGGACCTGTCGTGCCGGTGGTACGCGTCCCTGACAACGATGAAGCTGTTATGACAATCTCCAACGCCACTGAGTTTGGACTGTCTTCCGGGGTATGCACCAACAACCTGCATCGGGCAATGGCATATATCGATGGATTGGATGTAGGCACCTGCAATATCTGGGAACAGCCAGGCTATAGAATCGAGATGTCACCTTTCGGCGGCATTAAGGACAGTGGCAATGCAGTAAAAGAAGGCGTTCAGGAGGCAATGAAGTTTTTCACAGTAGTTAAGACCTATTCCCTGCCTTGGCCTTCATGAATCATTCGCAAATCACATGCATGGATTAATCATCACAGGACGATGGAATCTCGATTTTTCACGCCTTTTCCGGAAAACGGCAGACCGCCGGCAACTAATTAGGGGCCGGCAATTTTGTTTGGCATAGAAATTGTGCAAAACTAACCCCCAATAAAAACTTAGCCGGCAGATCAAATCAACCATCGTTCCTCGACAACCAAAGCTTTGCCAGTCACTGTTGCACAGGGCAACCTTGCAGTCGGAGTTACTGTACCGGTACTGACAATCGGAACGACGTTAAATACCCGTGTACATACAAGTGTCGCCCTGACCTGTATTCCCGCCGTATACCCGCACACCGCAAAGACGCCACTGGCAGTTCACCAATGAGTATTCTCAAATTCATTGTTGAATTAACTGGCAGCGTGATGCTTTTGCTGTTTGCCGTTCGCATGGTGCGCACCGGTATCGAACGTACTTTTGGCGCGTCGTTCAAACGCTATGTGACCACAGCTCCCAATCTTGCTGTCGGCACCCTGACAGGGGTATGTCTGGCAATTATTCTCCAAAGCTCTGCAGCAGTAGCGCTACTGGCAGCAGGTTTCGCCGGCAACGGTGCACTGACATTTGCTGCGGGGCTGCCGATTATTCTCGGCGCTGACCTCGGATCTGCACTGTTAATTCAGGTGTTGTCATTTGACCTGCAGTGGTTAATACCTGCCCTGCTTGCGATTGGTGGTGCTTTCTACATTAAATCCGACCGGCGCAAACTGCGTCAGTTTGGTCGAATTATTCTGGGTATTGCGTTTATCCTGATCTCACTGCGTTTCCTGCGCGAAACCATGATTCCGATTCGCGAGAGCACTTTTCTACCATCGGTAGCAGCGTATCTGGAGCGCGACACCATCACTGCTTTTATTACCGGAGCAGCGCTAACCTTTGTCATGCATTCATCAGTTGCAGCGATACTGATGTGTGTGACCATTATTTCAATTGGCGCGTTACCACTGAACGCCGGTGTTGCCCTGGTGCTTGGCGCCAACCTCGGTTCTGCATTAATACCGGTATGGCTAAGCCGCGGTATGAGCCCGCAGGCACAAAGGATTCCAGTCGCCAACCTGATTATCCGCGGTACCGGCGCTATCATCGCACTTATTATTATCTCGCGACTCTCTCTGCCGCAATGGATTCTGGCAATGGGTAGCGCACAGGCGCTTATTAATATTCATGTGCTGTTCAATTGTACTTTGTTGTTAACACTCCCGATTTGCCGGCTGCTTGAATCACCGCTTAAGTTGCTGCTTCCGGATGCACAATCTACCGAACCCGACAACCCGATGCTTAAGTCTGCACTGGATGATTCAGTGCAGCACAACTCTACCCTTGCCATTGCCAGCCTGCGGCGTGAAGTCCTGCGACTGGCGCAGATTCTAGAAACCATGGCAGAACCTGCGATGGATATGTTCAGTGAATTCGACTTGTCACGTATGAAGGGCATCCGCTCTCGCGAAGCCGTGATCAATGCTTCTGTACGCGATATAAAACGCTATGTTGCCTCACTGCCGGATGAAGCCATGAGCAAGGAGCAACGCGATCAAATTCGAGAACTCACGGAATATGCGATAGCACTTGAAACTGCCGGTGATATTGTCGGCAAACAACTCCTGACACTGGCACAGGAAAAATCTGAAGACGGTGTCAGGTTTTCACGTGCCGGCAGTGAAGAACTTAAATCAATGCATGACCGCCTGATGTCGAATATGTCACTGGCAATGAACCTGCTGGTATCAACTGATCTCGAAAGCGCCAGGCTATTGCTTGAAGAAAAAAACGAAATGGTCAGGCGTGAACGCTCCAGTCGCAAAAAGCATTTAAAGCGCCTGAGCAAGGGTTCTGCGGTGAGTTTTGATTCGAGCAACCTGCACCTTGAAACCCTGCGTGCGCTCAACCAGTTTAACAGTCATGTTGCATCACTCGCCTACCCGATTCTCTATCGCGGCGGTCAGTTGCTGGAAACCCGCCTGATTGAAAACCTCGACAACATCAGCGACCAGCAATAACAGCCGATCGCACGTGAGTTTTTCGCTTTGTCGACGGATAAGTTCCTAGTGTAATTCCTGCAGGTAACGAGCGTTAAGGTGCGTCAGATAGGCCCCGGTTGTGGTGCCGCTGCCGGTAGCATGCTGCATGAGTTCCTGAGATGTCAGCCGGCAGCCCTGTGACCAGATTTTTGCTTCCAGCCATGTGCGTATAAAACCAATATCGCCACTACCCAGCAACGCCTGCCAATCCGGATGATCATCACAAAGTGCTTTAAAAATCTGCGCGCCGTTCACCGCACCTAAGGTATACGAGGGAAAGTACCCGAAAGCACCGTCAGTCCAGTGAATATCCTGCATACAACCGTCGGTGTAGTTACCTTCTGTAGACAACCCCAGGTAATCGTTCATTTTCTGATTCCACAACTCCGGTATTGCCTGCGGCTCTATCTCACCGTTTATCAGCGCACTTTCAATTTCATAGCGCAACAGCACGTGCAGCGGATAGCAGACTTCATCGGCCTCAACGCGAATGTAGCCGGGTTCGACATGAGTAGCCGCATTCCAAAGTGCTGTGGCATCGTAGGTGTTTGCTTCCGGCAGATGCTGATGAACAGCCTTTGAAAAATATTGCATGAAATATTTTGACAGAAATATTTGCTTTTCAAACAACAGACTCTGACTTTCATGGATGCACATGTTTCTGTGTCCGCCAACCGG
>CAYZVB010000001.1:8259-26809 GCA_964481315.1 uncultured Granulosicoccaceae bacterium | reverse complement strand
CCAACCGGTAGACCTTCAAGGTCTGCAGGCAATCCGCCTTCATAGCTGGCATGGCCAACCTCATGTGCTGTGGCGTTAAGTGCTTCAAGAAATTCATTGCTGCTGAAACGTGTAGTGATACGAAGATCACCCGCCACTCCGGTACTGAATGGATGCATGCTCTCATCGAGGCGACCACCGGCGAAATCAAAACCCAGCACCTGCATAAGCTGCTGGCAAAGTGCTTTTTGTTTTTCAACTGGAAAGCTGCCGGTTATAGGCTGCGTTTTACGCTGACTCTGGTGCTCGCGAACCTGTTGCAACAACGATGGCAACTGTGCACGCAAGTCTGCAAAAACCGAGTCGATCAGGGCCTGTGTATCTCCCGCACAGTGCAGGTCGAGTAACGCCTCGTATGGTGTACTGAGTTGCTTGTTCCCTGCAGCTTGTTGTCGAAGTGTTGCCTCTTCCCGGGCAAGTTGCACCACCGGCTGAAAATTCTTTAAAAACCCCGCCCAGTCATTGTCGGCACGCTGTGTTCGCCAGCCATGCTCACAGGTCGACCCGGCTTTAATTTTAGCCATCACCAGATCCGCCGGAAGACAGGTCGCCTGCTGCCAGACACGGCGCATCTCCCGCACACTTACGTTTGTTTCGGATTGCTGGCTGTCTTGCGTATCGCACTCACCAAACCAGTCTGCCATCTCCGGTGCGGTCAGCAAACGGTGGCGTATCCCTGCAAGCTCTGCAATCGACGAGGACCGTGCATCGTTGCCGTGCTGAGGCATCATTACCATCTGATCCCAGCTCAGAAACGTGATTGCATGGTCGAGCCGATGGATCTCAGTAAATCTTTCAACCAGTTTTGGGTAGCTCATGGTAATTCTTCGTTTAATTATTGAATATACGATTTGCTGGCTGTTACTGGCCTGCCACAAGTTTCAGTGCAATTAGCGGTACCAGATTAAACACCAGAAAAAGCAGTTTATATAAGCCGAGAAAACGATACATGGTTTCAGCAAAGGCAGTCTCTGAAATCGGAAACCATTTGTATTGTGTTTTATAGACTACATCCGGAGCAAACATCATCAGTACAATCCACAGGGACAGCAGAGCTCCATTGATTATGCAGCACCAGAAGAAGAAATCCGTCACAAGTGTTAGTGTCATGCTCTGCTCTCCGTATTATGCGAAAACAATCTATTCGGACTGTTTGGATTGCCGAATCTATTCCGGTTGCAGCTCACACTCGCGCCACCAGATAAACAGCCCGCTTAAGATAATAATAACAGTACCCAGTACGGTTGCACGGTCGGGCACCGCACTGAACACCAGCCAGCTTAACAGAGTGATATAGATTATCTGTGAGTATACCGTCGGCGCCAACACCGACGCCTGTGCAAAACGATGCGCATGAGTGACCAGACTATGCCCCAGCATGCCAAGTGAACCAAGCACCGTTAGCAGCAGAAACTCTGTGCCCGTGTCCGGCCACTGCCAGTACCGTAACGCAAAAGGCGCAAGCAATAACGTCGCGGTACCGGCAATGTAAAACTGCGCAACAGCATTTTTATCTGCACCAGCCACCTTGCGAGTGACGACGAAGTAACAGGATGCAGTAAACAAAGCACCCAGCGAGTACACAATTCGCCAGTCGAAAGAAGCACCCCATGGTTGAACAATAATCATTACACCGATAAAACCGGTAACAATTGCGGCGAATCTTTTTATCCCTACCCGCTCACCCAGCAATGGAATACTCAACAGACACACGAGCATGGGTGCTGCAAAAAATATGGCGATAGTGACAGTCAGTGGCAGGTACTTAAGTGCGGTAAAATTTAACGCGGTACTACTGAACAGCAACAACCCTCTGAGAATCTGCATCCCCGGTGCGGATGAGACACACACTGAGCGCCCTTGGCGAGGCACATACAAAACCAGTACCCAACAAAAATGCACCAGGTACCTGACGAACACAACCTGTAACGCAGGCAACAGTGCCACTGCCACCAGCCACTTGGCGCTGGTATCCATGACGGCAAAGCACAAAAAAGCGCCAAGCATCAGTACGAAGCCGTAGGTAGTCTGATTAATACTGCCTCCCGCACCGCGGTTCAGATCAGGGGAATGTCTGCCTCAAACGATACAAAATCGCCGCGTCAGAGGTGCAGCCGGACTGACAGGCGCAGGCCGCAGAAACATCGGCAGGTGCTCCGATGGGGAATGTAATAGCGGTCTTTCTGTGGTAACTTGTTTTGCGAAAAAAAGGGCGCCGAGGGACGCCCTGAGTTTTCACGCACATTTTATTATTATTAGTATTACCAGTCGTGGCGATACATCACGCCACCTTCTATCGACGAATCCAGACCCGCTATATCTGGATCGACAGAAGACATTTCCAGCGCAACGCGCGAGCGTTGGCTGAGATCATGTTGGTAGCCAACGGCTACCCCAAGCGGCTGGTTAGCCGCCGCCTCGTTGTCGGCAGTTGTCACGACCGCGAGGAATGAATTTGCTCCGCTTTTGTAGGCAGCGCGTACTTTTAAGCCAGTGGTCTCTTCTGCGTTCTGACCGAACTCACTGTCTTCCTGTGCTACTGCTACTGAAACAGCCATTGGGCCTGCTTCGTAACTAAGTCTGGCGCCGTACAGGCTGCCACCACCTTCCTGGTACCCGTTAGCGCCACCGTCTCTCTCGATAAGCGCTGCGTTGGCCGTGAAGCCACCGACGGTATATCCCAGTGCCAACTGAATTTCGTCCATCAGTCCGCTGTTAACGGCAATACCGGTGACTGCATCCGGCTCACTTTTACCTTCAAGTACCACGTCAGCTTCTACAGACAGTTGTCCGAGTCTGCCGGCGTATTTCAGCGTGCTGCCGTTGCGTCCGGTGCCGTTGTGCCAGCTCCCTTCATTCACGAAGTTGGTATGACCACCGCCAACGTAGGTGTCCCACGCCGACCACTGCGAGCCGAAAGAGACAATGCCAAATTCGCCACTGACGCCGACGTAGCCGAGTCGAACGCCGGGACTGGCGCTTTGCTCCGCCGTGTCAACACCGATTTCAAGCAAACCAAAACCGTTGAATTCACCAAAAGACTGGTTTCCCTGAAAACCGACCCTCGACCCCTGATCGAGAATACCGACATCGTCACTGTCGCCGCCTGGCGCACCGGAATCGGTAAAAACGATTGCCTGTCGCAGTGAAGCGTAGAGGCTCGACTCAGTCGCACCGGCTTGCGTGGCGCAAGCAACCGCAACGAGTGCGGCGGGCAGTATGAGTCGGGAAGCAGGCATTGGTATGTGTTAGTCGTGTTTCGTTGTTCGGTGGCAGCTACTGTATCAACTAAATTGGCATAAATACAACATTTGTTGCATCCATGAATTTCTTGTGTTTTTAATACAACAATCTTGCCAAAAATCTATTTAGTTCTTTTATTTCATATGGTTAGAAAGAAACTGAATTTGGCTGGAACGCAACTTACTGCCAGCAAGTTGCGGTTGTGTAACGCTAATGAAACAAAAAACCCCGGTGACATTGACGGGAAATACACCAGCGCGAACCGGTGTGAATGAAGGTTACCGCACCGCGGCGGCGCCCTCCCGAGTCCGCAGGTGTATCAGGACCCGCCAAGCGGCAAAATGGTCACCACATCTTCAATCAGGCGAATTTGCAGTGCAGCCGCGGTTTTCAATTCACCGGACAGCTCAACAGGCTGCAGACTCTGATTGCCAACAGAAACCGTAACGGCATCAAGTGCCCTGCAGAATATCCTGGCCTCGGTATTTCCCTGCATGCCACACAGGGCCCGGCCTCGGAGCGTGCCGTAGACATGAATATTTCCGTCGGCGATTAGCTCGTTATCGGGGAGCGTATTGCCGGTCACTATCAGGTCGGCATTTCTTGCATAGCAACGCTGTCCAGCGCGCAGTGGACGTTCAATAATCAGGGGGCTGCCGGGCTTGCCCACAATCAGATCGGGTTCGGCTGCCTGCTCTGCCGGGGCGGATGTTTGCTGAGGGGAGTTTTGCTCGACCACGGGGACACCCAATCCCTGCAGGGTCTCGCTAAGCGCTTCGGGCAAACCACGTACCGCTACCGGCAACAGGCCTCGCTGACGCACGACCTTGAACAGCGCTTTGAAGTTGGTCGAGGCATTCACCGGCACCTGTGAAAAATCAACAATAACCGGTGTGTTGGAAAAAAATTCGGGTGCTTGCTGAGTGCGGGCATTGAGAGCCCTGGCTACCGTGGCAAGATCGACACTATGCAACACCACTGACATCAGCGTGTACATATTGCCTCTGATCTCTATGGCGTTGTTGTTCGACATGGTATTGTGCGGTCATGAGCCGCACGGCAGCAGCAGCACTGCCTGATTAAGCCCGAGGCTCGTGTGCGAGCCTGCGAGCTGTGCCGGAGCACCTCCGGCACTTAAACTACTAACCAGTGAGCTTAGCTGCGCGAAGTAACTTCGAGCAGGTGGTAGCCAAACTGTGTTTTTACCGGGCCGTGTACCTCACCAACCGCTTCATTAAATACGACCTGGTCAAATTCTTTTACCATCATGCCCGGACCAAAAGATCCAAGATCCCCACCCGACTTGCCAGACGGGCAACTTGAGTGCTCTGCTGCAAGTGCTGCGAAGTCACCACCGTCGGCGATTTGCTTTTTGAGATCGAGGCACTTTTCTTCAGTGTCTACCAGGATGTGACGTGCAGTTGCTTCTGCCATGAGATTACCTTTTGTTTTCAGTGATATTAAAATTGATTAACGGCGCAATTCTTAAGACATGCCCGGCTTCCAGACACCTGAAGCCTGTTGCGTCTGATTACTCTTTTGACGCTGCACATCAGAGGCGACGTGACTGGCAAAGGCCATTAGCTCTTCGAGAATTTCCTGCTTTTGCTGCTCAGGCATATCTTCCTGACCGAGCAAAAAGCCGATAACTGCACTCAGATATTGAGATGCAACTCCCGGATCTGACGCCGCAGGATCATGCCCGGAGATGACATCCCTGACCTCTTTAATAAGCTTTCCGCTAAGTTGAAGCTGCGACATAAGTTGTTGCCTTTTTGAACTTGCGCCATCATAACAGAATCAGCACTTGCGAACGCCGTTTCTGGCGGTGCGGCGAGAATAACCGGCAACTTTGCCTGCGCTGATATTTTTCCCGGAGAACACCATGTCAACCAAAGAAATAATCGAACAAAAGCTGCAGGACGGACTGCAGATTTCACATCTCGATGTGATTAACGAGAGCCACATGCACAACGTACCTGACGGCTCGGAATCTCATTTCAAGGTAGTGGTGGTCAGTGATGCATTTACCGATACCGCACTGATTGGCAGACACCGCAAGGTAAACGCCATTCTTAAAGAGGAACTGGCCGGCAAAATTCATGCGCTGGCGTTGCACACCTACACTGCAGACGAATGGCAGGCGCGCGGAGAATCCGCCGATGCATCACCGGCCTGCCGCGGTGGCTCTGCGCATTAGTATTTGAAGCACCGCCGGGCGCAACAGTCAGCCGAGTGGCAGCACGTCATGCATTCGGTTTTTCAGGCGAGTCAGTACACGGTCTTTCAGGCGCCACTCGGCCACAGTGGAATTGAACAACACACCTTTCACATAAGAGCGGGTTTCGTCGAACGGTATTGTCTCAACCCAGACATCGGCGGCGAGCGATGCCTCGGAGATCCATGTTGAAACACGGCTGGGCCCGGCATTGTAGGCCGCAGCAGCGAGCACCACGTTGCCATCGAATCGCTCCAGCACGGTCGCCAGGTAATTCGTCCCGAGCCGGATATTTATCTCGCCATCGATGAGCTGCCAGCGCGGCACATCGATGCCGATTTTCTTCGCTACCTCGCGCGCTGTTGCAGGCATTAACTGCATCAGACCGACTGCGCCGGCCGGAGAGCGGACATCGGCAATGTAACCGCTCTCCTGTCGCATTACACCGTACACCAGAGATTCGGTAACCGGATAGCCGGCGACCACCTGACGGATGTGTTGCTGATGAGGCATTGGAAACAGGTACGGCAATGCGGTGTCATGTTCGGTTTTTTTTATACTGGCAAACGCCCTGTCGTGCCAGCCGATAGAGAGCGCATAATGCGCTGCTGCAACAAGTTTCTCTTCAGAAGCACCCTTAAGCGCGATATTCCAGGCACGCCTGCCTTCCCAGGAGATATCGACCTTAAAAAATTCAACAGCTGTAGCGATTTGCGAATCTTCACGTAACGCAGACAGCTGTTGCGGGTCGACGACGACTTCTTCGCTGCCGATGTTGTAGTCGGCAGAAAGCTTATCGGCTGCCAGAAACCCGTAGTATTCGAATTGTCCGGCCAGCCTGCGATAGATTGCCCTTGCCTCGTCAGCTGCGCCAAGTGACTGCATTGCACGGGCGCGCCAGTATTGCCATCGAGTGGCCGACTGCTCGGCTTCCGTTAGTGCATCAAGCCCGACAAGTACTGCTGCCCAGTCTTCTGCTCTAAGTGCAAGCCGGACCCTCCAGTAACGTACATCGCGACCAGCCACGGATGTATCTTTTAGCAGCGTTGCTGCTTCCGGCAGCCCTTTTTTTGCGGCAAGCACAGCGTGCTTACCAAGCGCCTGAGCCAGCTCTTCTTCACTGTAACCGAAGGACTTGCCATGACGCTTCCAGAACGCAGTTGCCGCAGGCAGATCTTCACGCATCCAGCGTCGCAACAAATGACTTACCAACTCTTTATGATGTGCCAGGCTGCCTCTGGCCGTTTCAGATTGCAAAAGACGTTGTGGCGATTCGATGTTGTCGAGCCACGACTGAATAACACGCCGGTCACGTGTACCGTAGAACCGCAGCAATGGTTTTACCTTTTCGGTCCGGCCGCCAATTAACAGCGCAACAGTTCGCTGCCAGAGTTCTGCAGTTGGTACATCTCCGCTTCTTTCAATGAGCTTGTCAAAGGCGGTGTTGCAGTTGTCCGTGTGTTTGCGCGGTTCAACCCACAGTTTACGCGCAGGCTGATCAAATTTACCAAGCCCTGCGTGCACCTCCGCAATCAAATCGTCACAAGGATGCACAGGTGCATTTGACAGCCCTGCAAGCCTGCCGTAGTCACTCCAGTTTTCAAGCGCGGCCAAACGATTTTTTAACACCCCGATAAGACGACGATGCGAGCGGCTGTCGTTATATTTGCCAGCAAAAGCCTCAATACTGCCAAGCATTGAAATCGGGTCGGCGGCCCTTTCTATCTGTTTTCTTAAAATAAGATATTCATAGTGCGATTGCAGCGGGTAGCCGGACAGCGCTGCGAGCTTTTCACTTGCGGCCGACAGACTTCCGGCGGCCAGCATTTCACGCCCTTCAACAAATTGCGCCCGTTGTTCACGGAGCACCTTTTCCGATGCGTGCGCCATGGGCAGACACAGTGCAATACAGGCCGCTGCACATGCCAGGTAAAGCCAAGCGGGCTGTGCAGTTTTTTTTCTTTTTAGCAGTCTGATCAAGAGTCTATACAGCAATGTTATTGATAAAGGGGAACTCTCGATCATACACCGGTAATGCCGGCAAGTGGTTGTGGTTTTCATTGCAGTTGGTTGCTCGAGACAACCTTGGGCAAAAGTGGCAAACACCGCGGCACCTACCGCTCGACTACCGGCTTTAGCTCCCGACATCAAATAAACGCTTAAGCGTAAAAAATTCACCACACGCAATCCGGCGACCACTGGAGTATTACAGAAACATTACCCTGCTAATCAGTAGCAACAGGCACCTGCAAGGCAAACGCAAAGCCTGTAAACCACTGATATTCGGTCACACTTTGTCAATATTGTCGTTTTTCAGAAACCCAAAGTCGCCCCTTTACCATGACGCGCTATTCCGCAGGCTGCGCTTGCCCTAGACTCCGTCCACTGTTTAATTTTCATGAATCGTGGTATCAAGCACGAATTCCCCAAGTCGCTATAAAGATAGCAAATAGAGAGCAATCCGATGTCAGAAGACGAATTCGACGACGAAGAAGAAATCATCCTCTCCGAGCTTGACGACGATGAGCTGGTAGAGCAGATGCACGATGACCTGTACAACGGTCTGCGTGATGAAATAGTCGAAGGCACCAACATTCTGCTGGAGCGCAAGTGGACACCTGACAAGGTGCTCAACGATGCGTTGGTAGAAGGCATGAGAATTGTCGGCATCGACTTTCGCGACGGCATTCTGTTTGTACCGGAAGTACTGATGGCAGCCAACGCGATGAAGGGCGGCATGGAAATTCTTCGTCCACTGCTGGCCGAAACCGGCGCTGAAACCATTGGCAAAATGGTTATCGGCACAGTGAAAGGCGACATTCACGACATTGGTAAAAACCTGGTATCCATGATGATGGAAGGTGCCGGCTTTGAAGTCATTGATATGGGTATTAACAACCCGGTTGAAGACTATCTGGCAGCACTGGAAGAACATCAGCCGGACATACTTGGCATGTCTGCACTGTTAACCACTACCATGCCGTACATGAAAGTGGTTATAGATACTTTGCAGGAACAGGGTCTTCGCGACAAATACATCGTGCTCGTCGGTGGCGCACCGCTGAACGAAGAATTCAGTGATGCCATTGGTGCTGATGCATACTGCCGTGATGCCGCCGTTGCTGTGGAAACCGCAGGTAAGCTTATCGCTGAGAGGCGTGCCAGCTAACACCAGGCAGAAAAGCCATTAAAGGCTAACACTATACACGGAGGTGCCGGTGCACCTCCCGAGAGGTAACCGATGCCAACTCGACCCGCACTGGTAATCGCCTGTGGTGCTCTCGCCAGAGAGATCACCACACTTGTCGAGACCAACCACTGGCATCATTTGCGGGTTCAGTGCATACCCGCCAAAATTCATAACACCCCGCACCTTATTCCCGATGCCGTTCGAAAGATCATTCATGCAGCGCGGGACGACTACTCGGAACTGTTTGTGGCGTTCGCCGACTGCGGTACCGGCGGGCTGCTCGACACCGTACTTGAAGAAGAAAAGGTAGAACGACTACCAGGGGCACACTGTTATGAGTTTTTCGCTGGAAGCGAAGTATTTGCAGCACTTAGCGAGCAAGAACTCGGCACGTTTTATCTCACCGACTTTCTGGCCAGACACTTTGATCGAATCATACTCAAAGAGCTTGGAATCCTCGATCATCCCGAGCTGCGCGACATGTACTTTGCTAATTACAAAAAACTTGTCTACCTGGCGCAATCAGACAACCCGCAACTGATCGATCTGGCGCAGGATGCAGCGTCAAAGTTAAACCTTGAATACGAATACCGGCGCACCGACTACGGTGATCTGGAAACCGGTCTCACCCGTTTTAACGAAAGTATTGTGCAATGGCGAAACTGATTATTACTTACTGGCGCGATATACCGGCCCAGGTAACTGCTAAAGCCGGTCGCAAGACTGCAAAAGTACAACTCACCGATCGATTTCAGGAAGCTATCGATATGGCCGCCATGCGCGCAGGAAAAGAAGGCACTGATGCCTATCTTGAAGACTGGCGGCGCGAACAAACCGAGTGCAGCGACGATATTCAGGCAGTGGTTAAAGAACAGTCGCAGGCACTGGAAGACAAGTTCACCACAGAACTATTGCAGGCAGTGGTTAAGAACCAGGGCATGCTTGAACCGACAGAACAATAGCCATGTATCGCGTCAGACACTGGTCGGTCAGAAATTCATCACTACTGGAACGCTTCTATAACGGCTTTGAAAAACTGGTGGTGGCACTGCATCCACTGTGGAAATTAATTGGCTACGAACGTCTGGATAAGCCGGTAGCAGCCACAGAGAAACTGGTTAAAGGTGTGCTGTTCGACTGCCAGATGTGCGGCCAGTGTGCACTCAGCTCAACCGGCATGTCATGCCCGATGAACTGCCCCAAAACACTGCGTAACGGCCCGTGCGGCGGCGTTAGAAGCAATGGCAACTGCGAAGTAAAACCGGAAATGAAATGCGTCTGGGTAGCCGCCTGGGAAGGCAGTCAGCAAATGCAACAAAGCGATGCAATAAGCGTTGTGCAGTTTCCGGTTGATCACCAGCTTAAAGGCAAGTCGTCATGGTTACGTGTGGCCAGAGAAAAAAATGAATCATCTGCTGCCACAAGCTAATACCTCACTGCGCACAGCTGGCTGGTACTGATGGAAAACCGTAACGTCGATCTGTCGCCGGCAGAGCTGCTGCCAATACTACCCGGTCATAACTCACCCGGTCGCTTTGAACGTGTGTTGCGCGCCGGCAAGTTTGCAGTGACAACAGAACTGGCACCACCCGACTCCGCCGACCCGGCACAGGTATACGAACGTGCCAGTGTGTTTGACGGCTATGTCGACGCCATTAACGCCACTGATGGCAGCGGCGCACACTGTCATATGTCGAGCATTGCGGTATGCGGCCTGCTGACAAGAGCAGGTTATTCACCGATTATGCAAATCTCCTGTCGTGACCGGAACCGCATTGCAATGCAGGGTGAAATTCTCGGTGCCAGCGCCATGGGGGTTGCAAATATTCTTTGCCTGACAGGCGACGGTGTACAGGCAGGAGACCACCCGCAGGCCAAACCGGTTTTTGACCTCGATTGCATGTCACTACTGCGAATCGGCAGACGCATGCGTGACGAAGGTTCATTTGAAAGTGGCAGGAAACTCGATCATGCGCCACCGGTATTTTTCGGGGCAGCAGCCAACCCTTTCGCACCGCCACACGACTGGCGTCCTTTGCGACTTGCTAAAAAAGTAGAAGCAGGTGCGCAGTTTGTACAAACACAATACTGCTACGACATTGAGTTACTTCAGAACTATATGCGTCGCGTGCGCGAACTTGATCTGCACAAGCGCGTGTATATTCTGGTGGGAGTCGGGCCACTGGCTTCGGCGAAAACTGCCACCTGGATTCGTAACAACGTACCCGGCGTTCATATTCCGGATCATGTCATTAAACGGCTCGCCGGCGCTGAAAACCAAAAGGCAGAAGGCGTAAACCTGTGCATCGACATGATACAACAGATACGCGAAATTGAAGGAGTGGCGGGCTGTCATATTATGGCTTACCGACAGGAACACGCGGTACCGGAAATAGTCGAGCGCTCCGGTATTCTTGCAGAGCGCAACAAACAAAAACGGATTCGTAAGAACTAGCTGCACCTAACCATGGATGGTGGTGCGACGAATAAAGGTTATCGATACGCAGCAGATTATTCTGCCTGCCCTAAAGATGCTTTCAGGCACATCGGAATAACGTATCAGTTATACCGAACCTGACAACCATACAACGGCAAGTGTCATACAACGGCAAGTGTATTGAAAAGCACTGTACTAAACACACTGGATTTATCAGGAATAACGCAATGACTGAAACAGTAATCGGGTCTGCGACCCGCGAGCATATCATCGGCTTTGAAAAGCCGTTCACCATGATTGGTGAACGTATTAATCCCACCGGGCGCAAGCTGCTGGCCGAGGAAATGAAAAACGGCGACTTCAGTCGCGTTGAAGCAGATGCCATTGCACAAATAGAAGCCGGTGCGCATATGCTTGATATCAATGCAGGCATCCCACTGGCAGATGAGCCCGCGCTGCTGGCACAGGCAATAGAACTGGTACAGGGCTTAAGCGATATTCCTATTTGTATCGACTCGTCAATTGTTGAAGCACTGGAGCGTGGCTTAGAGGTTTATAAAGGCAGAGCGCTGCTTAATTCGGTAACCGGTGAGCCTGAACGGCTGGAACAGGTGCTGCCGCTGGTCAAAAAGTACGACGCTGCAGTGGTTGCTATCTCGAACGATGAGACCGGTATTTCAGAAGATCCGGATGTTCGATTCGCCGTTGCCAAAAAAATCGTCGAACATGCTGCCGACTACGGCATTAAGCCGTGTGACATTGTTATCGATCCGCTGGTGATGCCCATTGGTGCAATAGGTCAGGCCGGCCGACAAGTCTTTGATATTGTCGGGCGCATCCAAAAAGAATTGAAATGCAACACGACCTGCGGTGCTTCAAACATTAGCTTCGGATTACCTAACCGCGGCGGTATCAATAGCGCTTTTCTCACCATGGCCATTGCACATGGCATGACCTCTGCCATTACCAATCCGTGTCACACAGAGGTAATGGACGCAGTAATGGGCGCAGACGTGCTAATGGGGCACGACGCCGATTGCCTGCGCTGGATAGCAAAGTATCGCGAACCGCCTGCAGAAGGTGGCGGTCGCGGTCGTCGCGTTTCCAAGCGCCGCCGTCCGGCCAAATAACCACTATCAGTGGCGCAACACGACCGAACTACCGTCAAGGTAATACTGAGACGTAACCCATGACAGATGCAAAAGTAGTCTTTACGCCAAGCGGCAGACGCGGCAGATTTCCGATTGGCACTCCGGTACTGGAGGCCGCACGGTCTCTCGGGGTAGACATTGATTCGGTATGCGGCGGCCGGGCTATCTGCGGGCGTTGTCAGGTGTTGTGCGCTGAGGGTGATTTTCCAAAGCACGAGATTGTCTCAAAAGCCGGCAATCTGTCCGGCTTTACCAAAACCGAAGAGCGCTGGGAAAGAGTTAAAAAAACCTCGCTGGATGGCCGGAGACTGGGTTGCCAGGCACGTATTGAAGGCGACGTTGTCATTGACGTGCCTCCGGACAGCCAGGTGCACCGGCAGGTCATACGCAAAGGTGCCGACCTGCTCGACATTGAACTCAATCCGCTGGTGCATCTTTATTATGTTGAAGTGCAGGAGCCTGACATGCATTCACCCACCGGTGATCTGCAACGGCTTAAGTCGGCACTTGAGTATGAGTGGCGACTGGAAAACCTTGACTGCGAATTTTCTATCATTCCAAAACTACAACGTATTCTGCGTGACGGTGAATGGAAGGTCACTGTAGCCGTTGCCGATGACAATAAAATAATTGCGGTATGGCCGGGCTTTAAAGAACAGGTACTGGGTTTGGCGGTAGACGTTGGCTCTACCACAGTCGCCGCACACCTGTGTAATTTAATGACGGGTGATGTACTTGCCTCGAACGGTTTAATGAACCCGCAAATTCGCTTTGGTGAAGACTTAATGAGCCGGGTGTCGTATGTCATGATGAACCCGGGTGGCGACGTTGAAATGACCAAAGTCGTGCGACAGGCGATAAGCGAACTGGTGACAGCCTGTACCGCAGAGATTGATGCCTCCCCGGAAGATGTGATGGCGGTGACACTGGTTGCCAACCCGGTGATGCACCACCTGTTGCTCGGTATCGATCCGATCGAGCTTGGCGGCGCTCCGTTTGCACTTGCCACTGATGAAGCAACGCGCTGTCGCGGCGTTGAACTGGATTTAAACACGCACGAAAACGCTCAGGTTTACCTGCTGCCATGTATTGCCGGCCATGTCGGTGCAGATACCGCAGGCGTTATTCTGGCAGAGCGACCCGACACCATGGAAGAGCTGACACTACTGGTGGATGTCGGCACCAATGCAGAAATAGTACTTGGTAACCGCCACCGGTTATTGGCCTGCTCAAGTCCAACCGGACCTGCGTTTGAAGGCGCACAAATTAGTGGCGGACAACGTGCCGCACCAGGTGCAATTGAACGCGTACGCATAGACCGTGAAACGCTGGAACCAAAGTTCAGTGTCATTGGCAGTGATATCTGGTCTGACGATGCCTCGTTTGCAGATGCTACTTCAGGTACCGGTGTCACCGGTATCTGTGGCAGCGGTATTATCGAGGTCATTGCTGAAATGTTTCTGGCCGGCATTATCGATACCGATGGCGTGATTAACGGTGCGCTTGCAGAACGTTCAAAACGCGTTATCGAAGATGGCAGAACATTCTCTTACGTGCTGCACGACGGCGATGTAAACATCACTATCACACAAAACGATGTACGTCAGATTCAACTGGCCAAGGCCGCGCTGTATGCAGGCGTGCGACTGTTAATGGATCGGCTGGAAGTCGATAGTGTCGATAGAATTCGACTTGCCGGTGCTTTTGGCAGCCATATCGATGTTAAGTACGCGATGGTACTGGGGTTAATTCCAGACTGTGATCTTGAGTGCGTATCGTCTGCGGGTAATGCCGCAGGGTCAGGTGCACGCATTGCGCTGCTGAATAAAAACGCAAGGGAAGACATTCAGACGCTGGTTAATCAGGTAGAGAAGGTTGAAACCGCCGTCGAACAGAAGTTTCAGGATCACTTTGTTGAAGCGATGGGAATCCCGCATAAAACAGCAGAATTCCCGAAGCTGGGTGCCGACGTATCGCTTCCGGCACCTTCATCGAGTGCTGCTAACGAATCAAACGGCAGACGATCCAGACGCCGCCGGCGCAGAAGCTGAGCAAATAGTAGTGCGTCGCAGGCTGGCGACTTTACCGCCTTTAGTCGGCTTGGGCGCACCGGCAACCACATCCGACTGACCTGCAGCACGACGCCGTTCATCACGCGGCGGCAAACCGAATGTGTCGCGATAGCATTTACTGAAGTGCGGAGCACTGATAAAGCCGCAGGCAAGTGCAATATCGACAATCGGCATACTGGTTTGCAACAGCAACTGACGCGCACGCTCAAGTCTCAACTCAAGGTAGTAACGGGTTGGTACACATTGCAGATAACGCTGAAACAGTCGCTCCAGTTGTCTGCGCGACAAACCGACATGAAACGACAACTCATCAAGAGTCATGGGCTCTTCAATGTTCGCTTCCATCAGCGCGACCGCTTCAGCAAGCTTGGGTTGGTTTGTTCCGATACGCTGCGTTAAAGGCACCCGCTGACGATCGTGCTTATCACGAATGCGGTCACACATAAACTGCTCGGTAATGGCCGATGCGAGATCAGCGCCGTGAGCATTACGGATTTCGTGAAGGAACATATCGAGAGGCGCTGTACCACCGGCACTGGTGTAGCGATCATTGTCCATTTCGAACAGCTCGGGAGAAATCACCAGCTGCGGAAACTCTTCACGGGCACTGGCCATGTTTTCCCAGTGGATGGTGCAGCGGTATCCATCAAGCGCATCGGCCTTGGCGAGCAAATAAGTACCGGTACAGACCGCTCCCATTACTACATCTTTTTTCGACGTTGCACGCAGCCACGCAACAACGGCAGCATCTGACTGGTTTTGCACCTGATTGCCGGAGCAGACGAAAACGGCATCGAAATGACCAGCCTGGTCCATCGCACGATCAGGCGAAATCGAGAGTCCGTTACTGGCAACCACAGGCTGATCGGTCGCCGCCAGCGTTACCCAGTTGTATAGCGTTTCACCGGCGAGCTGATTAGCCATCCGCAACGGTTCGACAGAAGAGGAAAACGCCAACATTGAAAAATTCGGTACCAGCAGAAATCCAATGGTAACCGGCGAACCCGTGTGCTTAGACTTAATCATGTATCCTCAATTCCATCAAACAAGTTGATCCAGCAAACTGTTTGTCTGCCAACCCGTTGTCCGGGGAGTGTCGCAGCGGAGTCGATTCGAGCCATGATTGCACACGTCGCAAATTAGTAAATCGGCTGATCCGAGTCCTCCATACCCGCGTAACTACGCCCTTTCATGGCTGCCGATAATGTACCGATTGCGACATCCTCATGAGTGCCAGTTAAATTTACAATCAGGTACCAGAACGGATATTTAAGCATTTCGTTCATGTTACATCACACATAACTGACTTAACCCTTTGTATTTCCTCTTGTTAGTAAAAAACAGCGAAATGTCATCAATTTACAACGCTGTGCAGCCATTTTGTGACATGCCCCCTCTCAACGAGGGTTTTCGAGGGGTCATCGCACGTGAATTCGCTGAAAATACAGGGTTATCTAGTGATTTGAATCGGGAAATGAGCTCTTGCGCTGCTCGATATAGGCCAGCAGCGCTTCGTCTACCGCTTCGTCGATTGGCGGTGGCTGATAGGCCGCAAGAGAGTCTTTAAAACGCCGGTTGGCGCGCTGCGCGGCGTCCTGAGCACCCTCAGATTCCCACTGCTCGAAGCTGTTGCTGTCGGCGATGCTGGATATGTAAAACGCCGATTCAAAGTTGTTTTGCGTGTGCGTACAGCCAAGGAAATGCGCACCCGGCCCGACTTCCCGCAGTGCATCCATGGCCTGGCCGTTTTCACTGGTATCAATGCCGCGCCCGAACACCTCGAGCATGCCGGCCTGATCGGCGTCCATCATAAATTTTTCGTAGCTCATGACCAGACCACCTTCAAGCCAGCCGGCGGTATGCAGCATGAAGTTGACACCGGCAAGCATTGCCGACTGCAAGGTGTTGGCTGCTTCATAAGCGGCCTGGGCGTCCGGCAGTTTTGAAGCATTGAGCCCGCCGCCGGAACGAAACGGCACACCCAGCCGGCGCGCAAGCTCTGCCGCAATGTACAGCACCGACGACGGCTCCGGCGTGCCGAAAGTCGGCGCACCGGACTGCATGGAAACGCTGCTGGCGAAGGTTCCGAATACTACGGGGGCTCCGGGCCGTACCAGCTGCACAAATGCCATTCCCGCCAATGCTTCGGCGAGAATCTGCGTGACCGTACCAACCACAGTCACCGGCGACATGGCACCGGCCAGAATAAACGGAGACACCACTGTTGCCTGATTGGCTTTCGCATACACTTCGGCAGCACCGAGCATGGTGTCGTCGAATGTCATTGGCGAATTGGCGTTGATCAGGTTGATCACTACGGTCTTTTCGATGCCGTTCTCGTCGAGAAAATTGTCCCCGAACAGAATTTTCGACATTTCAACGGTATCAGCGGCGCGCTCGGCGGCAGTTACCGACCCCATGTAAGGCTTATCGCTGTACCGCATGTGCGCGTAAACCATATCGAAATGGCGCTTGTTAACCGGCAGATCTACCGGTTCACACACAGTGCCCCCGGAGTGGTGTAACGCCGGGCTCATGTATGCGAGCTTGACGAAGTTTCTGAAATCTTCAATGTTGGCGTATCGTCTGCCGTTGTCGATATCCCTTACAAACGGCGAACCATACGCCGGCACCAGCACTGTGCTGTCGCCGCCTATTTTCACACTGCGAGCCGGGTTTCTGGCATGTTGCGTAAACTCGGATGGAGCGTTTTCGCTAATAATTTTTCTGCACAAACCACGCGGAAACCGAACACGTTCACCGTCGATGTCTGCGCCGGCCTCCCGAAACAACTCGAGCGCTTTTGGAAAGTCGCGGAACTCTATGCCGATCTCTTCGAGCACTGTGTCTGCGTTGTGTTCGATCAGTTCCAGTTGCTCCGCAGTGGCAGGGCAATAGGTAGGCACTTTGCGGGTGATAAAAGCCGGTGCGGTTGAAGCCGCGTTGGCTCGTGCTGCTCTTTTCGCTTCCCGACCGCCTGATCTTTTTCTTCTGGTACCTGCCACGATAACTCTCGATTAGTGTTGAAATAACGCACAAATAGTATTGGCATACTGGTAATCATCGGCTACGGCCGAGCGACGGTCTGCTTCAAGACCGCGCCAAATCCAACAGCGGCATTGCCTAACGTGTCAAAAGTTTGCAGTTACCCATTGTCATAAACAAACGCCAAACCTTTGTTTTTGTTATACTTTAGATCATAAGCATCATAATCTGCGCAGTTGCGACGGCGTCAGACGTAATCACACTGGAAAAATAGTACTGTCTTTAGCAGTACCAGCTGGTAATACACGGCTTCATCAACATGCAAATGTGCGTTTATTCAGCGAAAATCAGTACCCTTCCGGCCCACCTGACTCACCAATAGAACCTATAATAGCGGCTTAGCTTGTTAACGCATGCGGTCACAGGAAATACCATGGCAAATCCTCCAGATAGTAACAACGACAAGAAAACCACTAACGAGCGCAATCTGGCAAAGCCTGCGTCGGTAAAACCGCCGCAGACAAGCAAACCGGATGCGGCTTCTGCCGGCAAGCCTGTCGAGACTGACCGTCAACTAAAAACCGGGAACCTTGCCGACACCGCCGGTGCGGCAAAGGCGACTCCACCGCCGGTACCGGCAGTGCCTCCGGCCAAACCGGCTACAACAACGACACAGGCCGGCGCACAACAAACCAGGCCTGCAGCCACTGCACCCAGGGTCGCGCCGAAGGCGACACCACCACAGACCACTGCGAAAAAAGATCCGCCTCCTGTGCCTAAAACTGCAGCGACCAGTTCGGTAAGCGCTACCAGGTCGACCACCCCGTCGTCTGCCAGGCAGGCAAGCACCACTACACCTGCCAGACCATCAACACCTGCAAAGCCGGCAGTTCCAGCTGTAAAACCTGCCGATACTCCGCCACCGGTGAGAGAGAGCAAAGAAGTTTCTGCACGCCGCGAACCAGGCCCGCAGCGCTCTGCCGCCACCACCGGGCCATCGCAGCGACCTGCACCGGAAAACAAACAGACCCGGCATCGCCCATCACGTCGCCTGACCCGGCTGGAAACGGAACACCGATCCGACAGCGCCCGACGAGCTCCACAGGGCCCTGCGGCCACCGATCGTCAGCCAGCGCGTCGCGCAGGTCCACCACCGGCTCGCACAGAACGGGAAGCACCTCGCCGTGCCGGACCACCACCGGCGCACGCTGATCG
>CAYZVB010000001.1:3176-8159 GCA_964481315.1 uncultured Granulosicoccaceae bacterium | reverse complement strand
GCACAGAACGGGAAGCACCTCGCCGTGCCGGACCACCACCGGCGCACGCTGATCGGCGTGTACCCAGAGCACCTGTACCACCACGTGGTCGCGGGCCGGCTCACTTTCGTGCAGAGCCGCGACGCCGAATGGCTCCTCCGCGAGGTGCCAAACCGGTAGGGCGTTTTGTTAACCGGCCAAGAGCGGCCGCCGCGCCTCCCCTGTCCAACCCGGCACCGTCAAACAGCAGCCTCGGCCCGTTGCTTATCGGCATACTGCTGCTAGCCGGCGTCGGCTGGTTTGCGGTTGACCATTACAGCCCGCGCATTCAGGAAGACCTTCTCGATCGCAGTCGCGCAAGCCTTGAAGCCGAAGGCATGGGTGACAACACCGACGTCAGCATCGATGGCCGCAATATCACCATCACCGGCACCGTGGCAGATCAGCAGATGAGTGATCGCGCGGAAGAACTTGTTGGCGGTACCTTTGGTGTCAGATCTGTTAACAACGAACTGGTTATCGGTGACGCCGCGGCACAGCAAGGTGCAACTGACAACCTGTCCGAGCCTACACTTGGCATCACCGCAGGCGACGGCAAGGTAACACTTAGCGGTGTGGTCTCCGATCAAAAATTTGCCCAGTCTTTGAAAGACAACGCAATCGCACAATACGGTGAAGACAACGTCATCGATGAACTGCAGATTGACGAAAATGCCACCAACCCGGGCTGGATTGCCGCAGTCAACGAACTGCAAACTGATATGGCCGGTGTTGAAGGCAGTGCACTTTCAATTCAGGACGGCACACTGACACTCACCGGTACCGCCGCAGATGAAGAACAAAAAGAAGCTATCGGCAGCAAAGCTCAGGCACTACTGGCCGGTCAGCTTGAAGTAGACAATCAACTGGAAGCACCGGAACCGGCTGCACCGTCGCTGCCTGCCTTTGCATCGGTACAGGAAACCGAAACTGACATCGTGCTCAACGGCTTTATGTCTGAAGAAGGTGCGCAACAGATAGTGCAGGCATACGAAAGCACCGGCAAGACCGTCGTCAACAATATTTCGATCAACGAGCTGGCTGAAACTCCTGCCTGGGGCGAGAATTTTGGCGGTGCGTTAAGCGCAATGCAGTCAGTGACCGACGGTAAGCTCACCGTCGCCCGCTCCGGCAACATCAGACTGCAGGGCACTGTTGAAACCGACGAACAGAAACAGTCAGTTGGTGATTCAGTCACTGAGATGTTTAGTGGTTCTGCCATCAGTAATGACATTGAAGTGGTACCACCACCGGTAGTGCCAACCATGACACCATTTGCTTCTGTGGTGCAAACGCCGGACAAAGTCATGTTAAGCGGTTTGCTGCCTGAAGAAGCGGCTGATCAGCTGTTAAAGAGTTTCCGTGACAGCGGTGCCGACGTATCCGACAGCATTGCTATTGATGAGCGTGTGATGCAACCGCAGTGGGCCGGCGCCATGGCACAGTCACTGTCACAGCTCGACGGCATTGAAGATGGTGCAGTCAGCGTGACCAGTGGTGGCGAAGTGGTGGTTCGCGGCGCGGCAGAATCTGAAGAAATGCGCAACGCAGCCGGTCAGCGTATTGCCGGCCTGTTCGGTGACTCTGTGAGCTTGCGCAACGACATTTCCGTGAAAGCCCCGATAATAGTTGAACCGCCTAAACCTGATCTTGCTGAACTGTTGGCGCAAATCGACCTGTCAGGCATTTTGTTTAAGTCCGGCAGCGCCGAAATTGATGGCAACAGCGTTGACATCCTTGATCAGGTGGTTGGTGTATTGAGTCAGTTTGAAAACGTCAGCGTTGTCATTGCAGGCCACACCGATTCACGCGGTAACGCCGATTACAATTTCAACCTGAGCGCTAACCGGGCAGATGCAGTACGGCAATACATGATTAGTCAGGGTATTCCAGCCAGTCAACTGACGGCACGCGGCTACGGACCAACGCAGCCAATCGCTTCAAACGATACTGCTGAGGGTCGCGCCCGCAACAGACGTATCGAGTTTCAACTTACCGGAGAATAAGACACATGAACACCTACGTAATGGGCGAGATTGCCACTTTGCTGGCAGTCTCAGTGCTCGCGGGGATACTCATCGGGTGGTGCATAAAAAGTCTGTTGGCCGGTCGCAAAGAGCGAAAGGTTCGATCGTACGTTGCCCGCGATGTCGACGACGCCATGGCCGACGTTGAACAGATGCGTGCCGCACTTGATCGTAAAGACGATCAACTGCGCGACGTCAACGTCGAGTTACAGAAAATGCGCGGTCGCGATATCTCGATGAAAGCCGGTAACACAACTCAGGTCGATGAAATCAACAAGCTTAAAAACGAGCTTGCTGTGGCACGCCAGTCACTTGATCGCAATCGCACTGAATTTAACGCGTTCCGAAACGACAAGCAGCAGGAAATGCAAAGCCTGAACAACAAGCTGTCGAGCTTTCAGGCCGGCGGTCCTATTCACGATGAACGCATGGTAGAAGCCAACGAAACCATTTCCGCATTGCGCAACGCCACACGTGAAAATGATCGTGTTATCGAAAGCCTGCGCGCACGGGTAAAAGAAGGTGACACTACCGTCGAAAACCTGCGCAATCAGTTGAAAAGTGCCGAGTCATCAGCCAGCGAATATGAAACCACTCGCAAGACCGCAGAAGAGTCTGTTGGCAAGTTGAACGTAACGCTTAAAGAAGTAACCGCCGAGAGAGATCAGTTAAAGCGCGACTACGATGTCACTCTGTCAAATAAAAACAGTGAGATCACCAGACTGCAGGGCAGAATCGAAGAACTCGGTACGGTACAAACTTCACTCAAAGCGAAAGAGCACGAACTGGGCAAGCTCAACCAGCAGGTGCAGGACAATGCCAGTCGTGCAGGCGATCAGATTGCCGAGCTTAAACAAACAATCGCAAACAAAGAAGCTGAGCGTGCCGCTTATCTGAAAGATCAAAAGCGCATGCAACAGCAGCTTGCATCACTGCAGGCTGAAAACGGCAGACTGATGACACAGTCAGATCAGGAAGTAAAAGCACTGAAAAGCCGTGTTGAGGCAGCCAACCAGGAACTTACTTCAGCCACATCTCTGAAAACCCAGGTAGAGAACAAATCGGCTGAGGTTGTTGCGTTAAACGATATGCTGCGCGACGTAAGCAACAAGCGTAACGAATTGCAGGCGCGTGTAACAAAGCTTGAAAAACAACTGCACGCTTCAGGCGCTGAACAACAGGAACACAAAGCATCGCAACGCAAGCTTGCAGATGTTACTGCAACCTTGCATGAGCGCGACTCTACACTTGCCAAACTTCGCAGCGAATTCGACACCGTAGTAGCTGCCCGCAACGAGCTCAGTGCAGAAACCGGTTCTCTGCAAAACAACAATAGCAAGCTGCGACGCGAACTCGACGAGGTTGTTGAAAGCCGCAACCGCGTCAGCATCGAGCTCGGTGAACTGCAAAGCAGTAAAGACCGCGCTACCGCAGAAATAAAAGGCGAGTCGGAGAAGCAACTCTCGCAAATGGTCGTCGCACTCAAAGAGCGCGATCAGTCGTTTGAGAAGCTGCGTAAAGACATGGACGAAATGACCGTCACTCGCGACCGGTTAACTGCCGAATTGCAAAAACTGCAAAACCGCGGCGCGGAGCTGGAGACATTCAAATCCGATATGCAGACCGCAGTTGCCAACCGCGACTCGGAGCTTGAGCAGCGTAAAACTGCCTACCAAAAGCTGCAGGAAGAGTTCAACCAGCTTACTAAGGTCAGAAGCGACTACGAAGCGCGCATTAATTCGCTGAAGGGCGAAGTTCAGGAACAGGCTAAGAAGCTGCAGGACCAGGAGCGCCACAGCAAACAGGAAATTGACAAGCTGCAACCACAGGTCGCAGAACTGCGTTCGAAGTTGTCACTGGCCGACAGTGAAAATCAAAAGATCAGCTCTGAGCTTTCAGATGCCGCCGCGCTGCGCCTTGCAGTGACTGAAAAAGAATCGGTGATTCAAAAACTGCAAATCGACCTGCAGGATGCCAGGCTTAACAGTAACGGAGTTGATCAAAACGCCCAGAGCAAGCTCGACAGCCTGACCATGGCGTTGAAAGATCGTGATACAGAGATCAGCCGGTTAAACAGTGCACTAACCGACAACCGCGTTAGCTCCAAGCAGAGTGCATCTGAAATTAACCTGCTGAAACAGGAAGTGGATTCTCAAAGCAACCTGATCAAGGGTCTTGAAGAGCAGTCTGAGAACACTCTCACCCTGCACAAAAAAATCGCCGCACAGTCCACCGAGATTGAAGACCTGCGCGCGCGACTGTACCAGGGTGAAGAACCCGCTGATCGTGCCGAGGAAATCACTTCACTGAAGTCTCAGCTGCAGCAACAAAACGGCACAATCCAGACACTGACGCAGCAACTGAATGACAGCCAGAAAATCGCGCGCGATGCCCGTGCCGAAGTATCCAGTGTCACTCAAAGCAGCAGTAACGACAGCGCACTGAAAGATCAGATCTCGCAACTGCAAAACCAGCTGAACTCCCGCAACGCAGAAGTACGCAAGCTGCAGCAGGACTCTCAGGCCTATGCAAGATTGCAGACCCAGCATCAGCAACTGCAGCGTGAACACGAAAGCACCAAAGCACAGGTGCAAAGCGCCAAATCACAGGTTGCAGCCCGTCAACAAGCCCCGAGTGCCACCACTCAGGCTAACACTGGTCAGACTAACACCGCTCAGGCCAAAACCGGCACTGTGGCCTCATCGAAGCCACGCGTTTTTCTGCGACCGGATAACAAACCTGCATCAACCGAGTCACTGACAGGTGTGGCGGGCAACTATCAGGCACGCGGCAAAGCCACTTACACCCGTGACGGCTACCGCATCAAACGCATGGACGGCCACGATGACTTAACCCTGCTGCCCGGCATTGGCAGCAAGGCAGAGCAGGAGCTGAACAAGCACGGCGTTACCGAGTTTGAACAGATTGCGCTGTGGGG
>CAYZVB010000001.1:0-3166 GCA_964481315.1 uncultured Granulosicoccaceae bacterium | reverse complement strand
ACTTTGCCGAGCGCTCCGGAATTACCGTTGCCAAAGCCGAAAGCTATAACTGGCCGAAGCTTGCCCGTGAAATTCTGCAGGGTACGTACCGTCGTGCAGAATTTATGGAAAGCGATGGCAGCTAGCAGTCGCAACAGGCACGGCGGCTGAGATCTAATTCACCGCCTGCTCTAATTTACAGGTTACAAAGCCCGGCTGGTCCGGGCTTTTTTTATCCCGCAGCGGCAATTTTACGATCAGGGCCCGCACCGCTATCGGCCAATGGTTCGCTTAACAGCTTCAGGGCTGTATCATCGCCGACCTGACTATTAACTGATGGAGACTGCGGATGTCTGTAAAAGTAAGTTCCTGGAACGAATTCGACCCTCTGAAACACGTCATTGTCGGTCGTGCAGACCACACCTGCATTCCACCGTCCGAACCGGCTACCGAAGCCAAGGTGCCGGAAGACAGCGACATGCGCGGCATGTGGGGGCCACGACCGCTAGAGACGGTCGAAAAGGCAAACGCCCAGCTCGATGCGCTGGCAAGCCTGCTCGAAAGCCGCGGCATCATCGTCGACAGACCCACCCCTATTCAATGGAACCAGGCGGTCAACACGCCGGATTTCAGCACCGCTTCAATGTTCGGCTGCATGCCGCCGCGGGACGTTCTGCTTACTGTAGGCTCCGAAATACTCAGCGCACCAATGTCTTTCCGCTGCCGCTACTTTGAGTATCTGGCGTATCACCCGCTGATGCAGAAGTACTTTGATGAAGACCCGAACTTCAGATGGGAACAGGCTCCGCGCCCTCGCCTTTCCGACGATTCCTATCAGCAGGGTTACTTCGATGAAATCACTATTGAAGAACGACTTTCAAGAACTGCGACACTTGATTTTGTTACCACAGAACACGAACCGCTGTTCGATGCAGCAGACATTATGCGCCTTGGTAAAGACCTGTTCTGCCAGCACGGACTCACCACCAATCGTCGCGGTATGGAGTGGTTAAAGCGTCACTTCCCCGACCATCGTATACATTCAGTTAACTTCCCCGGTGACCCGTACCCGATTCACATTGATGCGACTTTTGTACCCCTGCGCCCGGGCACCATCATTAATAACCCGAACCGCCCGCTGCCCGAAGCACAGCGAAAAGTATTTAATGAAAACGACTGGGAAATTATTGATGCAGCAGCACCGGTTCATAACACACCGCCGCCACTTTGTTATTCAAGCGTCTGGCTATCAATGAACTGTCTGGTGCTCGATCATAAAACCGTAGTCGTTGAAGCAAGTGAAACCAAGCAGGCAGAACAGATGGACAAACTTGGTATGGAAGTATTGCCAATGCCATTTCGTGACGCCTACCCGTTTGGCGGCGGGCTGCACTGCGCTACCGCAGATGTTTATCGTGAAGGCGGCTGTGAAGACTACTTCCCCAAGCAAACCGGTAATACACTGGTATAAGTCACACCTGCCTCAGCGCTTTCCAACAAACCTCTTCCGGTGCTTTTACCGGAAGAGTCAGAAACCACAGCTACGGTGCCAACTACGACACTAGCTACGACAATGGCACCACCGACACAGCAGTGTCGTGAAATACGGCCCCGCCATTCGGATAGCCTGGCTCGGCACTAACCAGCGTGTTGACCCCATAGCCGCCTTCAAACGCATGATTTGGCCAGATACTTTCCATTATCACGGTACCGCGCTGCACCCCGTCAAAACATTTCACATGCGTGATGATCTCACCGCACTGACTTTTTATTTCGATACGCTGATCATCTGAGACACCACATTCCTGCATATCTTCACTGTGCATCAGTAACACCGGCTTCTTACCGATTTTGACCGAAGAAGGCGTCTCTGTGAATGTAGTATTCAAAAACTGCCTTGCCGGTGCAGCGACCAGTCTGTAAGGGTAAGTGTCAGAAGGTGAATCAGTTACCTGCCAGTGATCGGGATAACGGGGCATATCGCTGTGTCTCGGACCCAGCTGATGCCACTTCGGCATAAAGTGAAACTTACCGTCATCTGTCTCAAAGCCGCTGAGAAAGTTGGCCTCTGCAAACGGCTTTGCACAGTCGTGCCATTGTTTTTTATATACCGTTTCTGCATCCGGTAACCCGGAGCGTTTTAATGCATCATCACATAACTCCCACTCAGTCATCGCAAACCCCGCATGCTCTAGCCCGAGCCTTTCTGCAATGGCGCACAACACATCATGGTTGCTGCGCGACAGCTCGTAGGGTTCGATAATTTTCTTCGTCATTTGAACATAGGTATGACCGCTGCCGACATAGATATCGTCGTGCTCTGCAAACATGGTTGCCGGTAAAACGATATCTGCATATTCTGCTGTTTCAGTCATGAATTGCTCATGCACACAAATAAACAGATCTTCGCGTTGCAACCCCTGCTTTACTTTGCGTGTTTCAGGCGCTACCACAACCGGGTTAGTATTTTGTACAAACAGCGCATGCACCGGCGGCCCGGCCTGCAAGTCTTCCGGGTTGCCGGTAAGTACATCACCGATGCGCGATTGATCAAACACACGCACCGAGATATCCCGCAGGTCACTGCCTTCAATCAGGGTTTTATCAATCGTATACAACTGACCGTTACTATACAGCGCGCCACCACCATGTTCCTGCCAGGCACCGGTCAGCGCCGGCAAACAGGTAACAGCATGCATACTGACCGATCCGTTGCGGCTGCGTGAAAAACCGTAACCTGCCCGAATAAAACTCTTTTTGGTAGAACCATACAGTCGCGCAAAGGTTTCAATTTCAGTCACCGACAAGCCGGTGATGTCTGCCGCCCACTGAGGTGTTTTTTGTAGTAAGTGCTGTTTAACTTCGTCAGAGAAGTCGGTATGGCTGGCAAGGTACTGTATATCAGTTAACCCTTCACGCAACAACACATGCATCACCGCACAGGCAAGTGCGCCGTCGGTTCCAGGCTTCAGCATTAAATGGATATCGGCCTGTTTTGCAGTGCCGGTAAGGTACGGGTCGATGACGATCAGCTTTGCTCCGCGCTTTCGCGCCACCGCAATGTGGTGCATCAGGTTTACCTGGGTATTGACCGGGTTACCGCCCCACACCACTATCAACTCACTATCGGCAATTGATTTACTGTCAGAGCCGCGCTTAACACCGACACCGGCAATCCATCCGGCAT